>DAIMIM010000256.1:0-5188 GCA_036722755.1 Caldimonas sp.
CGATGTCTTCGGGCTTGGCGAAGAGGTCGACGTCGCGGATCTCGAAGTCCATGCCTTTTTCGAAGAGCACGAAGCGGCAGCGGTGCGAGTAGGGGTCGGTCGTACCGGAATAAAGCACCATCATGATCGAAAGCTCCAGGAAAAATCAGGGAATACAGGCGAAGAAGCCGACCTCGCCGGCCGGCCTCAGGGTGTCGTGCGGGCAGCACCGGCGGCAGCTGCTGCGCGGCTAGTCGACGGTCTTCCAGTACGCGGCGTTCAGTCGCCACGTGAACACGATCAACAGGCCGAGGAAGATCAGGACGCCGACGCCGACGCGAACGCGCTTGCCCTGCGACGGCTCGCCCATCCACTGCAGATAGGCGACCAGGTCGCCGACCGTCTCGTCGTACTCGCGCACGCTCATTGTTCCCGGCGTGATCTGCTCGAAGCCGGTGAAGCGCCGCTCGGCCTTGCCGCCTTCGTGCTCGCTTTTCTCGTCGACGAAGACCGCGCGCCGCTCACCCTGCATCTGCCACAGGACGTGCGGCATGGCGATGTTCGGATAGACGAGATTGTTCCAGCCGGTCGGCCTGGTCTCGTCGCGATAGAAGGACCGCCACAGCGTAAAGAGATAGTCGGCGCCGCCGCCCTTGCCGGTTTCGGCACGCGAGCGTGCGATCACCGAGAGATCGGGCGGCGCGATGCCGAACCAGTCTTTCTGCTGGTTCGGATCGGCCGTGACCGTCATCGTGTCGCCGACCTTGTCGGTCGCGAACAGGAGGTTCTTCTTGATCTCTTCGTCGGTCAGGCCGATGTCGTGCAGGCGGTTGTAGCGCATGTACGAAGCGGAATGGCAGTTGAGACAGTAGTTGACGAAGACCTTGGCGCCGTTCTGCAGCGACGCCATGTCGGTCATCTTCTCGGCGGGGAACTTGTCCCAGGGATAGCCTTCTTCGGCGGCGGCGGCAGGCAGCGCGAAGCCGCAGGCGACGATCAGGCTGAGCAGGAATTTTTTCATCGAAGGCTCGGCTCGGCGGTCAGTGGGCGTGGAAGGTCACGCGCTCGGGCACCGGCTTGAAGGTGCCGAGCCGGCTCCACCACGGCATCAACAGGAAAAAGCCGAAGTAGAGAATCGTCCCCAGCTGCGAGATGTCGTTGCCCGCCGGCGAAGGCGGCGTGGAACCGAGGTAGCCGAGCACGAGAAAGAAGGCCACGAACAGGCCGTAGACGATCTTGTGCCAGCCCGGGCGATAGCGGATCGACTTCACCGGGCTGCGATCGAGCCACGGCAGGAAGAACAGGATGATCACCGCGCCGCCCATCACGACGACGCCCCAGAACTTGGCGTCGAACGCCTTGAGGACGACCAGGGCGCCGACCGCCAGCACCGTGATGACGACCTTGCCAACGGTGCCGAAGCCGCCGCGCAGGATGGCCAGCAGCCCGCCGACGAAGACCACGCCCATGAAAACGTAGACCATGATGTCGGTCGTCGCGCGAAGCATCGAATAAAAGGGCGTGAAGTACCAGACCGGCGCGATGTGCAGCGGCGTCTTCAGCGGGTTGGCCTCGATGAAGTTGTTGGGCTCCAGGAAGTAGCCGCCGCCCTCGGGCGCGAAGAACAGCACCGCGCAGAAGACGAACAGGAAGACCGCCGACGCGAAGATGTCGTGCACCGTGTAGAACGGATGGAACGGGATGCCGTCGACCGGATGGCCGGTCTTCTCGTTCTTCGTCGCCTTGATCTCGACGCCATCGGGATTGCTCGAGCCCACTTCGTGCAGGGCGATCAGGTGCGCGGCGACCAGGCCGAGCAGCACCAGCGGCACGGCGATGACGTGGAAGCTGAAGAAGCGGTTGAGCGTCGCGTCGCCGACGACGTAGTCGCCGCGGATCAGCAGCGCCAGGTCGGGGCCGATGAAAGGCACCGCCGAGAACAGGTTGACGATCACCTGCGCGCCCCAATAGCTCATCTGGCCCCAAGGCAGCAGATAGCCCATGAAGGCTTCGGCCATCAGGCAGAGGAAGATGCCGCAGCCGAACAGCCAGACCAACTCGCGCGGCGTGCGGTAGCTGCCGTACATCATGCCGCGGAACATGTGCAGGTAGACGACGATGAAGAACGCCGAGGCTCCCGTCGAGTGCATGTAGCGGATCAGCCAGCCCCATGGCACGTCGCGCATGATGTACTCGACCGACGCGAACGCCTTGGTGGCGTCGGGCTTGTAGTGCATCGTCAGGAAGATGCCGGTGAGGATCTGGATCACGAGCACGAACAGCGCCAGAGATCCGAACACGTACCAGACGTTGAAATTCTTGGGCGCGTAGTACTGCGCCATGTGCTCGTTGTAGAGCTTGCTGAGCGGGAAGCGGTTGTCGACCCAGGTCAGCAGCTTCTTGCCGCTGCTGGCGCCGGCCGGGGCGGTCTGGAGTTCAGCCATTCGTCGGGTTCCTAAGAGATGCAGGGGCGCTCGCGCGCTCAGGCTTTCTTGTCTTCGCCGATCAGCAGGCGGCTATCGGAGAGGTACATGTGCGGCGGCACTTCCAGGTTGTCCGGCGCCGGCTTGTCCTTGAAGACGCGGCCGGACATGTCGAACGTCGATCCGTGGCAAGGGCAGAGAAAGCCCCCTTCCCAGTCGTCGGGCAGCGAAGGCTGCGGACCGGTCGTGAACTTGTCGCCCGGCGAGCAGCCGAGGTGGCTGCAGATGCCGACGACGACCAGGTACTCGGGCTTGATCGAGCGCCAGTCGTTCTGCGCGTAGGGCGGCGTCGTCTTGAAATTCGTGCGCTCGGATTTCGGATCGGCCAGCTCCTTGTCGAGCTTGGGCAGCTCGGCCAGTTGCGCCGGCGTGCGGCGCACGATCCAGACCGGTTGGCCGCGCCACGCCACCGTCATCTTTTCCCCGGGCTTCAGGGCGCTGATGTCGGCTTCGACAGCGGCACCCGCCGCGCGCTCGCGCTCCGACGGCTCGAAGCTGCTGACGAAAGGGACAGCGACAAATCCCGCGCCAACGGCCCCTGCACACCCTGAAGCAATGATCCAGGTGCGCTTGCCACCGTCGATCTTCTGGTCACTCATACTTATCCTGCGAAGAACCCCGGACGAGGCGCGAGAAGTCAACCAAGAATTCTAGCGGACGTGTCAAGGCAGTCGCAGGCCGCCATCCTCCTCGCCCCAAGGCTTGACTTCGCGGCGCCGGCGGGAATACTCGTGCGACGCGAAAAGGAGGGCGGCAATGCTGATGACCGAGTTCAAGGAGTTCGCATCGAAGGGCAATGTCGTCGACCTGGCCGTCGGCGTCATCATCGGCGCCGCGTTCGCCAAGATCGTCGATTCGCTGGTCAAGGACTTGATCATGCCGGTGCTCGGCCGGGTCATCGGCGGCCTCGACTTCTCGAACTATTTCATCGCGCTCGCACCGCCGCCGCCCAACTATTCGGGACCCATGACCTACGAGGCGCTGACCAAGGCGGGGGTGCCCCTCTTCGCCTACGGCAACTTTCTGACGGTGGCCCTCAACTTCCTGATCCTGGCTTTCATCATCTTCATGATGGTCCGCCAGATCAATCGCCTGCGCCGCACTGCCCCGCCACCGCCGGCAGCAACGCCCGAAGACACGGTGCTGCTGCGCGAGATCCGCGACGCGTTGCGGCGCTGAACGCCCGGCCGGAGACGCCGGCGGCAGGGTTCCGACCGTGACGCAGTGCCGCGCCCGGTCCGACCTTTGGCGCGATACTGGGAAGACGTTCGCCCCGCCGGGGAGCCGTTTGCGCGTGCTCGTCGGCAGGGAGCGTCTCGTGCCAAGGATGACATGCCCCCGCCAGCCCGTCCATTGACCGCCAAGCGTCGCTCGATGCCGATCGGCAGCCCGGTCGCGCCCTGAAATGACGACCCCGATCGAACCCCGCGTGCAGGCCGCGCTCGACGCGGCGATCAACCAGATCCGGACCTCGGCATCTGCCGCGGCGTTGCGCGTGGTGGAAGCGCTGACGGTGCAGGCGCAGAACTCGACCAAGATCAGTGAGCGCGACCAGATCATCGTCACCCAGCAGGAGCTGCGCCGAAACCTCGGCAGCTTCCAGAGCACGCTGCACGACGCGCTGCGCGAACGCGTCGCCAAGGAGCTCGCGCCGCGCAGCGACGCCAAGCGCAAGCTCGAGTCGGCCGACTGGGAAACGCTCAGCCTCGTCGACGACATCGAGGTCGAGGAACGCATGAACTACGTGCGCCTCGGGCAGCAGATCTCGCACGAATGCGAATCGCAGCTGCGCGATCTGGCCGCCTACATGGGCGCACTGCTGAATCTGGGCAAGGCCGACGACGAACGCAACCCGTTGCGTGCGGAAGTCGTCGGCGCGGCGCTCAACCGTGGCATCGAGGCGATCTCGGGCGAGCGGGAGAGCCGGCGCATCCTCGCCCGCGAGCTCGGCCTGGCCATGGCCCAGGTGATGCCGGACTGCTACTCCGACATCCTTCGCATGCTGCAGGAGCGCGGCATCCGCCCCGTCAATCTCACCGTCCGCCAGGTCGAAGGCCCGGGCAACCAGATCTTTGGCGCCAACTCGGGCTACGCGGGGTTGTCGCGCGACGGGCGCACCTCGACGCGCGGCGGCTACGGCGAGATCGACGAACCCTCCGGCGCCGGCGACCTCGACCTGCTGGCTGCGCACCGCCGCGCCCTGGCGACGGCGTTCCCCGGCCAGGCATCGGCCGTCGACAGCATGCGTGACGCCGCTCCCGCGCCGCGCAGCAGCGGATCGCGAGGGCGAGGCAATGTCGCTGCCGACCAGCAGCTGATGACCTTGCTGCGGCGACTCACCGCAGTCTCGAGCCAGCCCGGGGAGCTCGACGCGTCGGCGTTTCTCGGCGCAACGCGCGGCGGTGGTGGTGGCTCGTCCGTGGGCCGCAGCGGCGGCGCGGGAATGGGCGGCGGCGGCAGTGCGGCCGGCTTCAGCGGCAGCGGCGGCGGCTTCGGCGGCGCGGCGGACTATCCGGGCGTCGGGTCGGGCAACCCCGGGTTTCGCGGCACCGGCTTTGCGGGTGCGGGCATGCCACCTGGAATGGAACCCGGTGGGAACGGTCGCACCGGACTCGTCGCCGATTCGTCGCGCGGCGCTCCGAACACCGGCGGCTCCGGCACCCCGGGCACCCAGTACAACGACGGCCTGACCGGCCTGATGGCGGTCAACCTGATCCGCGCGCATC
>DAIMIM010000257.1:0-5168 GCA_036722755.1 Caldimonas sp.
TCGTTCCAGCCGACGCGCCCGAGGTTCGTTCGCGCCGCGGACGGAGAGAGATCGGCGATGCCGACGAGATGAACGCCCGGTGTGCGTGGCACCTGCGCGAGATACATCGAGCCGAACTTGCCGGCGCCGATCAGGCCGATGCGGATCGGCTTGCCTTCGGACTGGCGGCGTTGGAGTTGGGCGTAGAGGCTCATGTTGAATCCTTCATCGTGTTGGGCAGGTCACCCGATGCCCTCGGCCTGCGCGGTCGTGTTCCGAGAATCCCGGGTGGTGGCTGAGCGGAGCAGAGTGCCCCACCGCCCCGATCCCGTCCGGTCTCCGCGCCAGCCTCTTCAAGCCGCAAGTTTCAGCTCATCGGTCGAAGTCTCGAGTGCGCTCGCCGGCATGCCGTCTTTCCACGGCAGATCGACCGGGTAGTCCTTCAGCAGACAGTCGTCGGGCAGCGTCTCGATCGGCGTGAAGTCGCGATGCGCGATGTACTCCGGCCGCTTGAAGCGGCGAATGTGGTTGCTGATCGCGCACAGGCTCAGGTAGACGCTGACCCGGTTGTAGGGCGAGAGGTTCGAGCCGGAGGCGTGCACCAGGCAGCCGTGGAAAAGAATCATCGAGCCCGCCGGTCCCTTCGGCGAGACCATGCCGCCCTGCTTGCCGCCGGCACGCTCGACGAGCTGGGCGATCAGCGCGTTGTCGATCGTCCAGAGCGGATAGCTGGTCGTCGTGAGGTCGTGGCTGGCATCGACGACGCCACGCTTGTGGCTGCCCGGAATGAACATCAGCGGTCCGTTGTACTCGCTCACGTCGTCGAGGAAGATCGCCACGTTCATGGCCCGCTCGGCCGGCATCCGGTCGTCGTTCAGCCAGGTGCCGTAGTCCTGGTGCCACTGCCAGACGTCGCCGTCGAAGGCGGCCTTGCCGTTGATCTTGAACTGGTGCATGTAGAGCGATTCGCCGAGCAGATCCATCACCGGCTCGACCATGCGCGGATGCCGCGCCAGGCGCGCGAAGGGCTCGCTGTAGAGGTGCGCGGCAAAGTTGGTCCGCACCGCGTCCTTGCCCTTCTCGCGCACGTTGTAGACCTCTTGCCGGCTGTAGAGCGCGGGCACGGCGTCGGTCAGCGTGCGCGTCTCGGCGGGCGTGAAGAGGCCGGGGAAGAAGAGGTAGCCGTCGCGGTCGAACTGCGCGCGCTGCTCGGAGCTGAGTCTCATGGTCTGCCTTTCGAAAGCGGGTTCAGAACGATGCCGAGGCGGGCGAGCAGGTTCTCGCTGGCTCGCTCGGCGTGGTGCTCGATGAGGCGAACGGCGCGCTTCACGTCGCCGGCGGCAATCGCCTCAGCGATCGATTCGTGCTCGTCCCACAAGGCCTCGCGCTGCCGCGACGACTGCAGCACCGCACCCATGACGCGGCGCAGATGCACCCAGTGCAGCTGCGTGCTGGCGCCGATCAGCGGATTGCCGGAGGCGGCGTAGATGGCGTTGTGGAACGCCAGGTCGGTCTCGATCATGGCCTGGATGTTGCGGCCGCGCGCGGCGCGACGGCCCAGCTCGACCAGCTTCGGATCGATCCTGGCGCGATGCCCTGCCGCCAGCCGTGCCGCCAGCGCATCGAGCGCGCTGCGCACGGCGTAGACCTGGGCGATCCAGGCGGCGTCGAGCGGCGCGACGAGGAGGCCGCGGCCTGGCGCGTCCCGCACCAGGCCGTCCTTCTTGAGCAGCCGCAAGGCCTGCAGCACCGGCTGGCGCGAGACCGCGAGCTGCGCCGCGATCTCTTCCTGCGTGATGCGCGCGCCCGGCGCCAGCGAGCCCTCGCTGATCGCATCGAGCAACGACCGGTAGACGCGCTCGACCAGATCGGGGGCGGCTTGCAGGCTGACGAGCTGGGCGGTCATGGAGCGGACAGCGGTTGGTGCGTGGGCTTGAACACTGTATACAGAATACGAACGATCCACCTGCGCGGTCGTCGGGTTTGCCCTGATCCGGCGTCCCGGGTCGCTTAAGCTATGTGGCTTTTCGCCCTTCGTGGAGTCTCGATGTCAGCGTCCAACCCCGGCCCGATCCGCCGATTTCTGCGTGGCACGTGGCATGTCGTCGACGTCAGCCGGCGGGTTGTTCTCAACCTCGTCTTTCTCCTGATCCTGACCTTTGTCGTCGTCGGCCTGATCAAGAGCGGGCCGCCGTTGCTGGCCGACAAGACGGCGCTGGTGCTGAACCTCGACGGTTCGATCGGCGAGCAGAAGACGGGCAACCTGCGCTCGTCGGCGCTCGACGAGGTGCGCGGCGACGGCGTGCAGAAGATCCAGCTGCGCGACATCGTCGCCGTGCTCGACACCGCCGCCGCCGATCCGAAGATCACGGGTCTCGTCATCATGCTCGACGAGCTGCAGCCGACCGGCTTCTCGACGCTGCGCGAGATCGCCGCGGCCGTCGATCGCTTCCGCAAGAGCGGCAAGAAGGTCGTCGCCTGGGGCTCGTCCTACGACCAGCGCCAGTACTACGTCGCGGCCCACGCCGACGAGGTCTACCTGCATCCGATGGGCGCGGTCGTCATCGACGGTTTCGGCGGCCTGCGCAACTACTACAAGGAAGCGCTCGACAAGATCGGCATCACCGTCAACCTGATCCGGGTCGGCACCTACAAGAGCTTCGGCGAGCCGTACATCTCGAACGCGCCGTCACCGGCAGCGGTCGAGGCCGAGACCGCGCTCAATGGCTCGCTCTGGAAGACCTACACCGACGACGTCGAGGCCCGGCGCAAGCTGGCCCCCGGCGCGATCGCCAGGGGCATCGAGGAGGCGCCGGCGCGCCTGGCAGCCGCGGGCGGCGACTTCGCGAAGTTCGCCCTCGCTGAAAAGCTCGTCGATGGCCTGAAGACCCGCGACGAGCTGCGCGCGCTGATGATCCGGCGCGGCGCCGCCGACGACGAGGACAAGACCTTCCGGCAGGTGTCGTTCGAGGACTACGTGTCGCGGATCCGGCCGCGGCTCACCGGCGACGCGATCGGCGTCGTCGTCGCCGAAGGCGAGATCGTCGATGGCACGGCTCCCGCGGGCACCATCGGTGGCCTGTCGACTGCGAACCTGATCAGGAAGGCGCGCGACAACAAGGACGTGAAGGCCGTCATCCTGCGCGTCAACTCGCCGGGCGGCAGCTCGTTCGGCTCGGAGCTGGTGCGTCGCGAGCTCGAGCTGACCCGCGCGGCCGGCAAGCCCGTGGTCGTCTCGATGGGCGACGTCGCGGCCTCGGGCGGCTACTGGATCTCGACCGCCTCCGACGAAATCGTCGCCGACGCGGCCACCATCACCGGTTCGATCGGCGTCATCGCGCTGCTGCCCACCGCCGACCAGACGCTCGCCAAGCTCGGCGTGCACCCGGGCGGCAGCGGCACGACCTGGCTGCGCAATGCCGGTGATCCGCGCCTGCCGCTCGATCCTCGCCTGGCCGGGCTCATCCAGAGCAGCGTCAACCGCACCTATCTCGACTTCACGACGCGCGTGGCGACGGCGCGCAAGACGACGCCCGAAAAGATCGACGCCGTGGCGCAAGGCCGCGTCTGGTCGGGCATCCAGGCCAAGGAGCGCGGCCTCGTCGACACGATCGGCCTGTTCGCCGATGCGGTGAAGTCGGCGGCTCGGCGCGGCAAGCTCGGCGACAAGCCGCGCCTGATCTACATCGAGCGCGAGCCGGGCACCTTCGCGCGCCTGGTGGCGATGTTCAACGCGCGTGTTGCCACCGAGATCGGCGACCGGATCGACGCCCGCATCGCCGGCTTCGGCGTGCCGCCGGTGGTCGGCCGCGACGTGCAGCACGAGCTCGGCTGGATCGCCGACATCGCCGCCCGGAAAAAGCCGTTCGCGACCGTCGTGCACTGCCTCTGCGGCGCGCCGTTCTGAAGAACGGCAACCAGCGCGCGCCCGCCTCGCTCAACCCGGCGCAGCTCGACGCGGTCCACCATCTCGGCGGCCCGTGCCTCGTGCTCGCCGGCGCGGGATCGGGCAAGACGCGCGTCATCGTCCACAAGATCGCGCGGCTGCTCGAGGCCGGCTATGCGCCGTCGCAGATCGCCGCGATCACGTTCACGAACAAGGCCGCGGCCGAGATGCGCGAGCGGGCCAGGGCCCTGGTGGGCGGCAAGGCCGCGGGCAAGCTCGCGGTCAGCACGTTCCACTCGCTCGGCGTGCGCATCCTGCGCGAGGACGGCGAGCGCGTCGGCCTGAAGCCGAAGTTCAGCATCCTCGACAGCGACGACGTGCTGGGCGTGCTGAAGGACGCCGGCGGCACCACCGACAACGCGCTGGCGCGGCGCTGGCAATGGGCGATCGGCGCGTGGAAGAACCGCGGCCTCGACAGCGCCGGGGCCGAGGCCGAGCTGGCGTCGGGCGCGGCGCTTCCGTCCGGCATGCGCGCCGACGACGCGCTGATCGCGCAACGCGTCATGCAGCGCTACGAAGAGCGCCTGGCGGCCTACCAGGCGGTCGACTTCGACGACCTCATCGTCCTGCCGGCGCGGCTGCTCGCGCGCGACCGCGACGTGCGCGACGCGTGGCAGGGTCGCCTGCGCTACGTCCTGGTCGACGAATACCAGGACACCAACGGCGTGCAGTACGAGCTGATGAAGCTGCTCGCCGGGCCGCGCGGCCTCTTCACCGCGGTGGGCGACGACGACCAGAGCATCTACGGCTGGCGCGGCGCGACCGTCGAGAACCTGAAGCGGCTGCCGCTCGACTATCCCAAGCTTCGCGTCATCGCGCTCGAGCAGAACTATCGCTCGACCGGCAGCATCCTCGCCGCGGCCAACGCGGTGATCTCGAACAATCCGAAGCTCTACGAGAAAAAGCTCTGGAGCGAGCTCGGCGCGGGCGAACCGGTGCGCGTGCTCGAGTGCGACGACGAGGCCCACGAAGCCGATCGCGCGGTGGCGCACATCCGCTCGGTGCTCGTGCCGGCCGCTGCGGAGGCCGCAGATGCCGGATCGGCCGCGAGCGTCGCGATGCCGTTCCGGGACGCCGCCGTGCTCTACCGCGCCAACCACCAGGCCAGGGTCTTCGAGCAGGCGCTGCGCAAGGCCGGCATTCCCTACAAGGTCTCGGGCGGCCAGAGCTTCTTCGATCGCGCCGAGATCCGCGATCTCTGCGCCTGGCTGCGCCTCCTCGTCAACAGCGACGACGACCCGGC
>DAIMIM010000258.1:0-5160 GCA_036722755.1 Caldimonas sp.
ATGAACGGCTTGAAGCTGGAGCCCGGCTGCCGCCATGCCTGCGTCACATGATTGAACTTGCTTTTCGAATAGTCGAAGCCACCGACCATCGCGCGGATCGCACCGGTGCCCGGATCCATCGCCACGAACGCACCTTCGACCTCCGGCAGCTGCGTGATCGACCAGTCGCCCTTGGCGCCGCGGATCAGGCGAACGATCGCGCCGGGCCGGATCTGCGTCTTGGGATTCGACTTGGCGGCGAGCGCGGAGGCGGCCGGCTTGAGCCCTTCGCCGACGATGGTGACGGTCTCGCCGCTCTGCAGCACGGCCGAAACCTTCTTCGCCGACGCATCGACCACGACCGCCGCCTTGAGCTCGTCGTTGTCCGGAAAATCCTGCAGGCCTTCGGCGATGCGCGCATCGAGCTCTTTCGCGTCGGCGGGCAGGTCGATGTAGTCCTCGGGGCCGCGATAGACCTGGCGCCGCTCGAAATCCATGATGCCCTTGCGCAGTGCGCGATAGGCAAGCGTCTGCTCGGCCGAGTCGAGCGTGAGGTAGACGTTCAGACCGCGCGTGTACGCCTCTGGGCCGTACTGGTTGAAGATGAGCTGGCGCGCCGTTTCGGCCACGTATTCGGCGTGCACGGCAACCTCCGACGGCACCCGGTACTTGAGCACCTGCTTCAGCGCCGTGTCGCGCTGCGCGGCGTCGATGAAGCCGTTCTCGAACATGCGGTCGATGACATAGCGCTGGCGGATCGTCGCCCGCTCGGGATTGACGATGGGGTTGTTCGCCGAAGGCGCCTTCGGCAAGCCGGCGAGCATCGCCGCCTCCGCGATCGTGATGTCCTTGAGGGGCTTGCCGAAATAGATCTCGCTGGCCGAGGCGAACCCATAGGCCCGCTGGCCGAGCGCGATGTGATTCATGTAGACCTCGAGAATCTGCTCCTTCGACAGCAGGCTCTCGATCTTCAGCGAGAGCAACATCTCGTAGATCTTGCGAGTAAATGTTTTCTCGGTCGACAGGTAGAAATTGCGCGCGACCTGCATCGTGATGGTCGAAGCACCCTGCGCGTTGTGCCCCTGGCCGAAGTTGGCGAGACCGGCCCGGATCACGCTCACGTAGTTGACGCCGCTGTGCTGATAGAACTTGGCGTCTTCGACGGCGAGCACCGCGTCTTGCATGACCTTCGGGATCTCGCCGATCGGCATGAAGTTGCGGCGCTCTTCGCCGAACTCTCCGAGGAGCACGCCGTCGGAGGAGAAGACGCGCATCGGCAGCTTCGGCCGGTAGTCGGTGAGGCTGTCGATCTCGGGCAGGTTCGGGAACGACACCGCGATGGCGATGCCGGCGATCAACGCGATCGCGGCGGCACCGGCGACGCCAAGGCCGAGTAATGTCACGACGATGCGAAGCGGCCAGCGGAGCCAGCCGGGCATCGTTGTTGTCCGCCCGTCTGAAGACGGTTCGCCCGCGGATCGTCTGTCGGCGCTGTCGGATTCGGTCACATCTCTGCCTGCATCGAGGCCGCATTATAGAAACGGGCGCCGATCGAGGCGTCTTGCAGGCACCGTATCCGGTCCTGGCCGACGCTTGCGGCGGGGTCGCCCGGGATGCCTTTCGCAACACGTTTGTCAGCGGAGCTTTGCGTGTGAGATTTGCAACGTGCACGCCCCTTGCGCCCGGGATTTTGCTTTGGTAATCAAGGGCTTTACTGCTAGCATCGAAGTAACTTATTAACACTCCAACACGGTTAATTCCCGCTGCTGGAAGAGGGGCGTCGTGAGCTTTCTAGACACCTTGTTGGGGCGCAAGCATCCGCCGATGATCGGCCTCGACATCAGCTCGTCGAGCGTCAAGCTCGTGGAGCTCGGCCAGACCAATGCCGGCGAGTACATTCTCGAGCGATTCGGTTCCGAAAGCTTCGAAAAGGGCTGGATCGCCGACGGCCAGATCGAGAAATTCGACGAGGTGGCGGAGGCGGTCAAGCGGCTCGTCACGAAAAGCGGAACCCGCACTCGGCAGGTCGTCATGGCCATGCCGCAGTCGGCCGTCATCACCAAGAAGATCATGCTTCCCGCAGGTTTGCGCGAAGAGGAGCTGGAGATTCAGGTCGAATCCGAAGCGAATCAATACATTCCATTTTCTCTGGACGAGGTGAGTCTCGATTTCTGCGTCATCGGACCGAGCCCGACCTCGGTCGGCGACGTCGAGGTGCTGATCGCGGCGTCCCGCAAGGACCGCGTTCAGGATCGCCAGGGCCTCGCCGAGGCGGCCGGACTGAAGCCCGCCGTCCTCGACATCGAGTCGCACGCGTCACGGCTGGCGATGAGCCGCGTTGTCGCCGGCCTTCCGAACGAGGGCAAGGATGCACTGGTCGCTCTCTTCGAGATCGGCGCCGACACGACCAGCCTCAAGGTGCTGCGCGACGATGAAATGCTGTACGACCGCGACCAGGCCTTCGGCGGCTCGCAGCTCACCCAGCTGATCTCGCGCCAGTACGGCTTTTCGTACGAGGAAGCCGAACAGAAAAAGCTCGCCGCCGATCTGCCCGACGACTACGAGACCTCGCTCCTGGCTCCGTTCGTCGACAGTCTCTCGCAGGAGATCGGTCGCGCGCTGCAGTACTTCTTCACCAGCACGCCGCACCACAAGGTGCACTACGTGATGCTGGCCGGCGGCACCGCGACGCTGCCCGGGCTCAAGGATCGCGTCACCGAGCTGACTGGATTCGCGTCGATGGTCGTCAACCCGTTCGAGAACATGAAGCTGGGCTCGGCGGTGCGCGAGGCCAAGCTCCGGCGTGAGGCCTCGTCGTACCTGACGGCCTGCGGCCTGGCGATGCGGAGGTTTGTCCAGTGATCATGATCAACCTGCTCCCCCACCGGGAGGAGCGGCGCCAGCGCAGGAAGATCGCGTTCTACGCCGGGCTCGGCATGGCGGCGCTGGCCGGTGCGGCCATCGTCGGTGTCTGGTACCTCGTCGTCCAGCAACTCGTCGACGGGCAGCAGGCACGCAACGCCTACCTGTCGACCGAGATCGCCAAGCTCGACGTCCAGATCAAGGACATCGCGAGCCTGAAGGCCGAAATCGCATCGCTCAAGGCCCGTCAAAAGGCCGTCGAGGATCTGCAGATCGATCGCAACGTTCCAGTCCACGTTCTCAACGAGCTGGTCCGCCAGGTGCCGGAAGGCATCTACGTGACGCTGGTCAAGCAGGACGGCCAGAACCTGATGGTCACCGGCATCGCACAGACGCAGGAACGCGTGTCCGAATTCCTTCGCAACACGGCCTACAACTCCGAGTGGCTGGTCAAGCCCGAGCTCGTCGAGAGCAAGGCCACGACACTGCTGGGCGCCAACAAGGAGCAGAAGCGTCTGTTCGATTTCTCTGTCCGCCTGACGGTCAAGCGCCCCCAGGACAGCTCGGCGTCTGCGCCCGCTTCCGGGCAGGTGATACCGGTCGCCGGGCAGATTTCGCCGCCGTCGTCGTCGCCCGCAGCGGCGCCGTCGCGGGCCGCACCGGTCGTCCCCGCGACCCCGGTCGCGAAGAAGGCCTGAGGACGCCATGGCTACGAAAAGCAAATCCGCGAGCGTCGATCTGAATTCGGTCTTCGAAGGAGCCGCCTCACAGTTCCGCGGCCTCAATCCGAACGAGCCTGGCCAATGGCCGTTGTTGCCGAAGGCGCTCACCTGGACCGGCGTCGCCCTCCTGGTCGTGATCGCCGGCTGGTTCGTCGTCCTGTCCACGGCGCACGACCAGCTCGACACCGAGCAGAACAAAGAGCCGACGCTGAAGAACGACTATCGCGCCAAGCTCGCCCAGGCGGTCAACCTCGGCGAGTTGCGCAAGCAAAAGCTCCAGGTCGAGGAATACGTGACCCAGCTCGAGAAGCAATTGCCCGGCAAGGCGGAGATGGACGCGCTGCTGTCCGACATCAACCAGGCCGGGCTCGGCCGCGGGCTGCAGTTCGAGCTGTTCCGCCCGGGCCAGGTCGCGATCAAGGACTACTACGCCGAGTTGCCGATCTCGATCAAGGTCACGGGGCGCTATCACGACATCGGTTCCTTCGCCGCGGACATCGCCAACCTCTCCCGCATCGTCACGCTTCACAACATGAACCTGGCGAGCAACAAGGACCTGTCCGGAACGCTGTCGATGGAAGCGACGGCGCGCACGTATCGCTATCTCGACCCGGCCGAGCTCGAAGACATTCGCAAGACCACCGCTGCCGCCAAGTTGAAGGCAGGAGCCACCAAATGAGGCTGCATTCGCTGCAATGGCGTGTTGCCGTCATCCTCGTGGGCGCCGGTTTTCTGCTGTCCGCGTGCGGCGGCGACCAGGACGAGCTGGCGCAATGGATGGAGCAGCAAAAGCGCGAGGTCAAGCCGAGCGTCGAGCCACTGTCGCCACCGAAGAAATTCAACCCGCAGCCTTACACCGCGCTCGGGGCGGTCGAGCCTTTCAGCACGCAAAAGCTCACTGTCGCGCTCAAGCAGGAGGCCAGGCAGCCGAATTCGTTGCTGGCGGCCGAGATCAACCGCCGCAAGGAGCCGCTCGAGGCGTATCCGGTCGACAGCATGGCGATGGTCGGAAGCGTGGTGCGAAACGGCAGGCCCTATGCGCTGCTGAAGGTCGACAACCTGCTCTACCAGGTCAAGCAGGGCGACTACCTCGGGCAAAACTACGGAAAGATCACGCAGATTTCCGAAACCAATGTGGCCTATCGCGAAATCGTGCAAGACGCGGCAGGTGAATGGATCGAGCGCAGCAGCGCCCTCCAGCTTCAGGAGAAGGCGCGATGACAAGCAAGTGGGAGAAACCGATGACAGGCTGGCGCTCGCGACTTTTCGCATTCGTAGTGACGGCGGCGGCTTCGTTGCCGGCGTTCGCTGACAACTCCATCCAGGCGATCAACAGCTCGCAGCAGGCTGGCTCCGAAGTCATCCGGATCGAGATGAGCGAAGCGCTCACCGCACTGCCGGCAGGCTTCACCGTGCAGGCGCCGCCGCGCATCGCCATCGACCTTCCGGGCGTCAGCAACGCGCTGGGCAAATCGAGCGTCGAGATCAACCAGGGCAATCTGCGATCGGTGAACGTCGCGCAATCGGGCGAGCGGACGCGCCTCGTTCTCAACCTGAAGCAGCCCGCCGGCTACCGCGCGCAGATCGATGGCAAGGT
>DAIMIM010000259.1:0-5154 GCA_036722755.1 Caldimonas sp.
GCAAGATTCGTCGCTCTGGTCGCAGACTCCTCCAATCAAGGAGTCCAAGCGCTCGAGCGCGGCGACGCTGAGCGACTCGTAGAGCTTTCGTTGGAATCGCAGGGCCTCAGACCGCCTGCTTGTTTCGCGTTGATGCCTTGCCTGCGATCGCCGCGCTCCGGTTCTAGTCGCCCAGCGCCTGTCTTGAGGCAAGCCGCATGACCGCCTCCTCAGGCGTGTCGAGCTCGTGCTCCAGTTGCCTCACTGCGTCCTCGGTTTCCCGACCCGCCTGTGCAACCGCGCGAATTGAGATGACATTTCAGCGCGGAGCTCTCCTCGAGCTCATGTCTCAGAAATTCGTGACTCGACACGCCGAGCTCGGTCGCCCGCACCAGCCGCAATCGCATCGAGTCGACGACACCCATGCCGACAACCTTAAGACGGCCTTGAAGATTGTTCGGTGCGCTGGCGCACGTTTAGAAGACCAATTTCGATGCCACCACGCGGAACCGTTGAGTTGTGCATGTCGCAACGCACCGACCAGCCCTCCGCATGCGGGCAGTCTGCAACATCGATCGATCCTTGGGCCGCCAAATGCCGCAAGCACGAATGACCAGCGAACCCATTCGATCCGACGCGAATGGCGCAATTCCCGCCCGCCTGACCATGTCCGGGGAATCGGCGGTGCGGCACCTCGCGGCCGCGCCGACTCTCGGCCGCGAGCATGCGTTCCTCCCCAAGAGCTACGAGCCGAACCTCTTCAGCCCCATCAGGACGGAGTCGGCATTCCGATCGATCGACGCGCGATGCCGCGCCACGGGTGGGCTCGCCTGTGGCGATGCCTTGTCGCGACTCTTGGGAAGCCAGTGCGGCGGCAACTTCGTCACACTGGCTCGCATGGTCAGCGCCGACAAGGTATTCGGCTTCCCTTGGCGCGATGTGTTCTGGGTCCCGGTTTTTCAGTTCGACCTGAGCGATCTATCCCTCAAGCGGACTCCGCAAGAAGTGAGGACTGAATTGGGACGCAACTTCGACGGTTGGGAACTGGCAACGTGGTTCACGTCGCCGAACGTGTGGCTGCAAGATCGCCCGCCGGTCGATCTGCTCGACTCGGATTCGCTGTCGGTGCTGAAGGCAGCGCGGGCGGACCGCTTTGTTGTCGAAGGCTAAGAACCGGTTCAACCCGCTCGGCGATGCGGATCGTTTCTAGCTGAACGCCGTGTCCATGCGGTCGAGAAGCTCGTCGAGCGCGCCCAGGAGCTCTGCGACATCCACCGGCTTGGTCACGTAGCGGGTGGCGCCGGCGGCCAGCGCCGCGTCGATCTGCTGTGCCAGGGCATCCGCCGAGACGATCAGGACCGGAATCGAGGCCGTCGCCGGATCGCTCTTGAAGTGGCGCAGCAGCTCGAGGCCGTTGATGTCGGGAAGATGCATGTCGAGGAGGATGAGATGCGGTCGTCGCGCCCGCACCGCGGCGAGCCCGTCGAGCCCGGTCACCGAGACCTCCAGCTGCACCTGCGGACGCTGGGCCAGGATGCCGCGCATGACCTCGACGTTGGTTTCGTTGTCCTCGACGTAGTGGACGATGCGCCGGTGGTATTCGGCCGGCCCGGTGTCGAGCAGGTCGAGGGCGGCGCGCACCGTGTCCGGGTCGACGGCCTTGGGCAGCCGCAAGGTGAAGGAAGAGCCTTCGCCGGGGAAGCTGTTCACCCCGATCGAGCCGCCCATCAGCTCGGCCAGCCGCCGGCTGATGACCAGGCCGATGCCCGTTCCCTGCAGCGCCGAGCGCTCGCGGCCGAGCCGGTTGAAGGGCTTGAACAGCTCGGACATCTGCGCGGCCGTCATGCCGATGCCGGTGTCGGTGATGGAGATCTCGACGCTGTCGGCAGACGTCACGCGGCTGGCGATGTGCACGCGCCCGGCGTCGACGTTGTACTTGACGGCGTTGCTGAGCAGGTTGGTAAGGATCTGCTTGACGCGAGTGGCATCGCCGAGAACGCCATCCGTGCCGGGCGCGAGATCCTGGCTGATACGGATCTCCCGGCGCAGTGCGTCGCTGGCCACGAGCGCGACCGTCGAGGTGATGAGCTCCGGCAGGTCGAGGGTGGTCGTCTGCAGGCGCATGTTTCCCGATTCGATCCGCGACAGGTCGAGCACGTCGTTGATCATGTCGAGCAGGTGCCAGCCTGCCTGCTGGATCTGCCCGACCCAGGGCCGCTGCGCAGGCGCCAGCGGATGGCGCTGGTCGATCTCGAGCAGTTGGGCAAAGCCGAGCATCGCGTTCAGCGGGGTGCGCAGCTCATGGCTCATCCGCGACAGGAACTCGCTCTTGGCGCGGTTGGACGCTTCGGCGGCTTCGCGGGCGTGCTCGGCCTCCTCGAGGCGCAGGTGCTCGGTGATGTCTTCGACGACGCCGACGATCCGCCACGGCTCGTTGCCCGAGTCGCGTAAAAGCGTGACCGTCGCCCGGACCCAGACGACGTCGCCCGCCTTGGTGGTGTAGCGCTTGTGGCGCCGGTACATCGGAATCTCGCCGCGCACCAGCTGTGCGGTCAGGGCCGCGTCGTTCGGCGCATCTTCGGGATGCGTCAGCTGGTCGGGAGCCTGCGCTTCGAGCTCGCTTTCCGTGTAGCCGGTCAGCTCGCAAAAGCGCGGATTGGCCTGGATGATCCGGCCGCCGAGATCGGTGTAGACCACGCCGATCGGCACGTTGTCGATGATATTGCGAAAGCGCTGCTCGCTGGCGCGCAGCGCCGCTTCGGCGACGTGGCGTTCGCCGACCTCGGCCCGCAAAGCCGCCGTCCGGTCCCGCACCGCACTTTCGATGCGGCGCGTCCGACCCGTCGTGATGAGCAGCGAGGCGCCGAGCATCGCGCTCGAGACCAAGCCGACGAGGGCGAATGCCCAGACGCTCGGATCGCGTGCGTTGGGCACCTCCGCCGGCTCGGCCGACACGCGCAGGTCCCATTGCCGGCCTGCGAAGGCGAGCGGGCGTTCGTGGAACAGGTTCGCGCGCACCAAGTCGCAGCCGGCCCGGCCGCCGAGACGCCGCGTTGTCAGGTGGTCCGCATCGACGATGCACATGTTCAGGTAGGCCGGTACTTTGCCGACCAGCGCGTCGAGCTGCGAATCGATCGCCAGCGACACGAAGACGAGGCCGCGCAGGGCGCTCTGCCGTTCGGCGGCGGTCGACACCGGCCCGTCATAGACCGCCTGGTAGATGACGACGCCCATGACACGCTCGTGGTTGCCCGAGGGCGCGAGCAGGAATGCGGTCGTCGCCGAGGGCCGTCCGGTCAGCGCCGCCGAGACGATGGCGTCTCGCGTCGCCGGGATCGACATCGCATTGACTCCGAGCGCTTCGAGGTTGTCCTGCAGGGGCTCGATGTGCCGGATCGCGATCAAGTCGCCGTCCGGGTCGCTGTCGGGGGCCGACGCCGAGGCCGACGTCGCGGTGGCGCGATCGAACACGTGGTAGCCACCGATGCCGTCGGCTCGCGCCCGGGCTTCGAACGTCGGCAGATCGTCGCGACGAACGCGCTCGGCCCAGCCCATGCTGCGCACGGCGCCGCCGCCGAGCCAGTTCTGCGATGCCCTGCGAAAGTCGGCCCGGCTCAGTTGCCGCGTCACGCTGAAGACCCCGTGCAGCGCTTCGAGGGAGCGCAACGGTTCCTGCAGCTGCGTGGCCAGGATCAGCGCGGCGTTCGACGCATCGTGATCGAACGAGGCACGCAGCCGCTGCGCGTTCCAGCGATCGATCTGGAGGATGCCGACGGCCAGGAAGGCCGTCACCAGGGCGAGCGTGACGCCGACCGGGATCCGCCGCGGCGCCCATTCGGCAACCGGGCGGCCGATCAACGTCAGCGCGATCGGCGTCGCGATCAACAGGCCGCCCAGGTCACCGATCCACCACGTGCCCCAGGCGAAGATGGAGCTCGACGGCGGCACCAGGCCGGCGACGAGAAAGGCGAACGTCGCGACGCTGGCCGAGACGACGCTGCTTGCCGTGCACGCGGCGATGAAGCGCGCCACGTCGCGCGGCAGCGTCAGGGTGAGCGGCTGGCGCACCAACAGTTGCACCAGCGCGGCGCCGAAGCCCGCCTGCAGGCTGGCGCCCAGCGCGTAGCCGCCCGCCGCCGCGAGGGCGCGAAGCTCGGGATGGCCGCGCGCCGCGAGCAGCGTTGCCATGACGGCGAAGGCGGCCAGCGCGACCGCCCCCAGCATGGCTCGTCCGTAGACCAGCACGCAGGCGAGAGCGATGCCGGCGGCCGGGTCGAGGGGCGACGCGTAGCCGGGCGGGATCGCAAGCAACAGCGACGCCAGCCCGACCCCGTAGTAGGCAAGTGCGGTCAGCGCGAAGGGCAGCCCGCGTGGTCGCGACACGCCAGTGAGCCGCAGCAGCCTCGGTAACGACAGGCGAAAGTGCATGGCCGAGTGTTCCGCGGCCGTCGTCTAGAGAAGGACGGCGCGGCCCAGCGGCGGATGCGCGCAGGGGCAAGGCCCGGGGGCGATGGCTCGAGGCAACGTCGTCTCCGCGCGGGCAAACCACCCGCGAATGCCGACGATAACCGGCTGCGCCGTCCGGCGGTGAGCGCGCCGCCGGACGGCGGCGGCACTGACGGCGGCTGGATTCAGACGTTGAACAGGAAGTTCAGCACGTCGCCGTCCTTGACGACGTACTCCTTGCCCTCGGCGCGCATCTTGCCCGCTTCCTTGGCTCCCTGCTCGCCGCCGCAGCCGATGTAATCGTCATAGGCGATGGTCTGCGCGCGGATGAAGCCGCGTTCGAAATCGGTGTGGATGACGCCGGCGGCCTGCGGCGCGGTGTTGCCTTTGTGTATGGTCCACGCCTTGACTTCCTTGGGTCCCGCCGTGAAGTAGGTCTGCAGGCCGAGCAGGTGGTAACCGGCGTGGACCAGGCGGTCGAGGCCGGGTTCGGAGAGGCCGAGGTCGGCCAGGAAGAGCTGCTTTTCATCGTCGGCGAGATCAGCGATCTCGGCTTCGATCGCCGCGCAGACGGCGACCACCTCGGCGCCCTCGGCCTCGGCGTGCTGGCGAACCGCATCAAGGTGGGGATTCTTTTCGAATCCCTTCTCGGCAACGTTGGCGGCGTAGAGCACCGGCTTGGCGGTGATCAGGCAGAAAGGCTTGAGGTTGGCCCATTCTTCTTTCGCC
>DAIMIM010000260.1:0-5102 GCA_036722755.1 Caldimonas sp.
AGGTGCGTGAACGGCGAGCGCCCGGCCAGCGCGTAGTAGTTGCCTTTGGCGAACCTCGGCCTGGGAATATGCGCGCAGGCCAGCCCCTCGATGCGGCGTGCCAGAGCCGGCGCGTGCAATCCGGTGGCGTTGACGAGGATGCCTGTTTCGATTTCCAGTGGCGCCGCGCCGCCAACGCGAAGCGCGAACCCGTCGTTGCGAACCACCGCGCTCTCGAGTGGCGAGCGCAGCACGAGGCCGCCGCCGGCGCGTTCCAGATCGCCGAGATAGGCGAGCATCAGCGCGTGGCTGTCGACGATGCCGGTCTCGGTCGAGAGCAGCGCGGCTTCGACCTGCAATGCCGGCTCGAGCTCGCGCGCCTCGTCACCGCGTAGCCAGCGCAGGCCTTCGACGCCGTTGGCCGCGCCACGCCGTTCGATCGAGCGAAGCATCTCGAGCTGCCTGGGCGTGACCGCGACCACCAGCTTGCCGCAGCGTCGATGGCCAACGCCATGCCCTTCGCAATAGGGGTAGAGCAGCCGGCGCCCGTCGACGCACAGCCGCGCCTTCAGCGTTCCCGGCGCGTCATAGATCCCGGCGTGGACGACTTCGCTGTTGCGCGAGCTGATGCCGTTGCCGATGCCCGATTCGGCTTCGAGCACGAGCGTCTCGCGCCCCCGCAGCGCCAGCGCACGGGCGACCGCGAGGCCGACCGCGCCGGCGCCGACGACGACGGCGTCGATCCGGTCCAAGATGCGCGAGCGAACGACCCTATCGAAAGACCGCGCGGACGCTCACTCGCCGTATCCCGGCAGCTCGCGGTCGAGCACGCGCATCATCGCCTCGAAGTAGAGGCGCTCGCGTTCTCCGCGGGGATGGCTGTCGTCCGGATTGGGCGCTTTCACCCGCGCGACGATCTCGTCCGACAGCACCTCGAGCGGCCGGCCCGAGCTGAGCGCGAGGATCTGGTTGCGACACACGCGCTCGAGCCGATAGAGCCTTCGGTAGGCCTGCGCGACCGTCTCGCCGGTCACGAGAACACCGTGGTTCTTCATGAAGACGATCGGCTTGTCGGCCATCGCCGCAGCCAGCCGCTCACCTTCTGCGAGCGTCGCCGCCAGGCCGGCGTAGTCGTCGTCGTAGGCGATCAGCCCGTCGAAGAAGGCAGCGGTCTGGCTGGCAGGCAGCAGTCGGTTGTCCTTCAGCATGTTGAGCGCCATGGCCCATGTCTGGTGGGTGTGCAGCACCACGCGCGCGCCGGTGATGCGGTGGATGGGCGCATGGATGCACTTGGCCGAGAGCTCCAGCGATCCGTCGCCCTCGAGCACATGGCCTTGCTCGTCGAACACGATCAGGTCGCTCGCTCGCGCCTCCGACCAGTGCAGGCCGTAGGGCAGGATCAGGTAGCGATCGTCGCGGCCCGGAACGGTCATCGTGAAGTGGTTGTCGATGCCTTCCTCGAGCTCGTGCAGCGCCGCCAGCCGGTGTGCCGCCGCGAGCTGGATGCGGGCTTCGGCAATCGCGTTGGCATTTGCATCGGCGACGCGCGGCGAGATCAACGGGCGGACGGACATGTGCTGGCTCCTGTGCTTCGACGAGGGCGAGCTTACGCCGCCACTAGCCTGAACTCGCCAGCGCCGTGGCGATCTGCCGGATCGCCGACCCGGCGTGCGCTGGATCGAGCCAGCGCAGCACGACCACCGCGTCGAGCTCCGGGTCGACCCACACATCGTGGCCGCCTGCGCCGAGCATGAACACCGCACGGGTCGAGGCGCCCGGAAAGGCCTGCCCGCTTCGGTTCAGCCAGAGCAAACGGCCGTAGAACGGCGCGATCGGGCACGGCACGGCCATGCGCTCGAGCCAGCTCCGCGCGATGAGTTGGCGGCCGTCGGCGACGCCGCCATCCACCAGCAACTGGCCGATCCGGGCCTGATCGCGGGCGCTGATGGAAACGCCGGCGCCCCAGTGCGATCCCCCAGGCACCGATTGCACGCGACCCACCCCCGGCAACTGGACCCACGCATCGTCGTAGCCGCGCCAGGCGAAGCCTTCGCCGCCGCCGAGCGGGCGCAGCACCTGCTCGAGAAACACGTCGGGCAGAGGCCTGCGGAACAGGTGCAGCAGGGCCAGCGCGAGCTGGTTGATGCGCACGTCGTTGTATTCCCAATAGGTCCCGGGCGCCTGCAAGGGGCGGGCACCGCCCTTCGGGCCGGCGGGCGGCCGCGGATCCTGCGCTACCTTGCGCCAGCGATCGACCGTGTCGGGCAGGCCGAAGGACGTGCCTTCCCATTCGCTGGTCTGCGTCAGCAGGTGCGTCCAGGTGACGGCGCGGTTGTGCGCGCTGTCGTCGAAGCCGATGCCGGCAAGCCGTGCCGCGACGGGCTCGTCTTCGTCGGGCAGCAGACCCTGGCCTTGCGCCACTCCGGCCAGCAGGGCGAGATAGGTCTTGGCGACGCTGAAGGTCAGGTCGGACCGGGCCGGCTCGCCCCACGACGCGATCTCCTGGCCGTGCTGCCAGACCACGCCCGACTGCGGACCGCGCGCATGGACCGGACCGCGCAGGCGATTGAACGGCGGCGGATCGTCGTGGTGCACGCCCCAGGGCGTCTGGCCGGGCGCGGGTTCGGCATCGGGGTCGCGAGGCCAAGTCACCTCGTGGGCCTGCGCGAAGCGCGCGGCTTCTTTCAGGAGCGGCTGCATCGCTCGGGCTCAACGGTGACGACAGGCGCCCGCACGGCTCGGGCCGTCACTCCACCTTGGCGCCCGACGAGACGACCACCTTTTCCCACTTCGCCGTTTCCGAGGCGATGATCTTGCCGAAGTCTTCGGGCGTGCCGGTGATCGGCTTGCCGCCGAGTTCGGCCAGGCGCTCGCGGAACTTCGGGTCGGCCAGGGCGCGGTTCACTTCGGCGTTGACCTTGTCGATGATGTCGCGCGGCGTGCCCTTGGGCATGCCGATGCCGAACCAGGCCGTCGCTTCGTATCCGGGAACGGTTTCGCCCACGGTCGGCAGGTGCGGCATCGACGGCTCGCGCTCCTGCGACGTGACGGCCAGTGCGCGGATCTTGCCCGCCTTGATGTGGGCGACCGACGAAGGCAGGTTGTCGAACAGCACCTGGACGTGCCCGCTCATCAGGTCGATCAGCGCCGGCCCGGCGCCCTTGTACGGCACGTGAACCATCTCGCACCCGGTCATCGACTTGAAGAGCTCACCCGAGAGGTGAACCGACGTGCCGCTGCCCGACGAGGCCATGTTGAGCTTGCCGGGGTTGGCCTTGCAGTAGGCGATGAACTCGGCCACTGTCTTCACGGGCAGCAATGGCGTCACCACCATCACGTTGGGCGTGCGAACGATCCCCGCGACCGGCGCGATGTCGCGGATGAAGTTGAAGTTGAGGCTCTTGTACAGCGTCGCGTTGATGCCGTTGGCCGGATTCACGAGCAGCATCGTGTAGCCATCGGGCGGCGCATTGACGACTGTTTCGGTGCCCATGTTGTTTCCGGCGCCGGGCTTGTTCTCGATGAAGAACGACTGCCCCATCTTCTCGCTGAGCCATTGCGCCATCAGTCGCGCCAGCACGTCGGTCGTCCCGGCGGGCGCGTACGGCACGACCCAGCGCACCGGCCGGGTCGGATAGTCGGCGGCCTGGACGAGATGGCCGGACGCGGCGATGCAAAGAAGCGAGAGGACGAGCAGACGGGCAATGCGGGGCACGGTGTCTCCTGTGGTGGTCTGCCTTGCCGGCAGATCGTCGTTCGGAGCCCTGACTGTATCGAGCCCTGCACGGTGCCCGATGCGGCCGCCTATTGGCGCGGTTCGCCCCTTCCATTCACGGCGATCGCCGCGGCCGGAGGAGTCGCCATCTGCACGTGGTGCTCCACGCCGTGGAAGCTGTAAGCGACGTCGTAGTACTGCGGCGGACCGCTGGCCGTGTTTTCGCATCGACGCACGTCACGCCCGGACGCCGGATCGCGCAGCCGGTCGACATTGGCGCCGAGCGCCGCGCCGCCGACGGCACCGCCGATGGTGGCGACGGTGTTGCCGGAGCCGCCGCCGATCTGGTGGCCGAGGATGCCGCCCAGCACACCGCCGATGATGCCGCCGGGCACGTTCACGTCGCGGCGCTCTTCGACCTGCTGTCGTTCGGTCCAGCAACGCTGCTCGGGCGGCCCGTACACGGCGCGCACCGACGTGACCGGCGCGTCGAACGTGCGCTCGTTCGGACGCTGCCGGTATTCGTAGGTGGGCGCGGCGAGCGGTTGGGGTGCCTCGTTGTCGTAGTGGCGCTGATCGTTGACCGGCCGCACCGACGAGATGCGGTTCTCGAGCCCAAGGCCGCGCAGCGACTCGTAGCTGCCGCGCTTCAGGACGACGCAGCGGCCTCCGAAGCTCACGTCTTCGCAGGCCTCCCAGCGGCCGCGGTCGACCACCGCCGACGACGCGCGATCATTGAAGCCGTAGCTCGAGAAGTTGGCGATCGGCCGGTCGGCGGCGAACGCGCGACCGCGAAATCCTTCGTTCTCGTAGAACGTGACCTGTGCAAATGCCTGGCCGGCACAAAGCATCGCAACGGCTGCAACGAGCGGCTTGAGGGCGGTGGTGATCTTCATAAAATCTTCCTTTCGATGGTCGGAATGTCCCTGACTGCAGGGGCGCACACATGCAACGTCGCCCATGCGCGATGCGCCGACGGTAAGGGCGACAAAACGACGATGGAAGGTACTTCGTCCGTGGCGGAACTTGCGCTGACGCAATGCCGGGCCATCCGCCTACAACGGGGAGCAGCGTTGCTCGCGATCCGGCCATCCGGCATGCGCCTGGCGATCGCGCGGGCGCATTCGCCATCGACAATGCATCGATCGTCACGGCCTCCGAACCCGTCATGCCGTCTGCGCGCCGCCTCATGTCCATCGCCTCTCTTCTCGCATTGAGCGCATCCCTGCCTGCCGAGGCCGACACGATCGCGAGCGCGTCCGCGGCGCGCGCCTTGGCGCCCGTGTTCCAGGCCGACATGCCGACCGCGCTCGAGCGGCTCGCCGTCCTGCCAGATGGCGCGTTGAGCGACAAGCAACGTCGGGTGCGCGATTGCATCGTCACCCGCTTCGGCAGCGGCACCGCGCCG
>DAIMIM010000261.1:0-5100 GCA_036722755.1 Caldimonas sp.
CAGCCACGCTTCAGGGACTTCCGCACACTACGGCGAGCTGGCGCGCATCGCCGCAGCGACGCCGAGCGGCGCGGTGCGCTTCAAGAGCCCCTCGGAGTGGAAGCTGATCGGCACGGCGGCGCCGCGCATCGACCTCGTCGCCAAGACCGATGGGTCGGCCGTCTTCGGCATCGACGTACGTCCCGCCGGCCTCGTCTACGCCGCCATCCGCCACTGCCCGATGCTCGGCGGCAGCCCCGGCGCCGTCGACGTCGCGCCGGCGATGAAGCTGCCCGGTGTCGAGCGTGTCGTCCGCCTCGGACCCTATGCCGGGTCGACCGAGGCGCTCGCCGTCGTCGGCCGCACCTGGTGGCATGCCCGCATGGGCGCCGCCGCGATCGCCGTCGAATGGCAGCAGCGGCCGGCCGGCGGCCTCGACAGCGCCGCCATCGTCGAAGCGCTCGAGCACACGGCGGTCGCTGCGGCGCGCAGCGGCGGCGGCTTCGTCTTCCATTCGCGCGGCGATGTCGATGCCGCCGAAGCAAGTGCCGCGAGCCGGCTCGAGCGTGTCTATCGCGCGCCTTACCTGGCCCACGCGACCATGGAGCCGATCAATTGCACGGTGCGCGTGGCCGGCGGCAAGGTCGACGTCTGGGTACCGACGCAGGTGCCGGGCCTGGCGCGGGCGATCGCGGCCGAGGTCGCCAATGTCGCGCTCGACGACGTCACCGTGCACGTGACCTACCTCGGCGGCGGCTTCGGCCGCCGGCTCGAGGTCGATGCGGTCGGGCAGGCCGTGCGCATCGCGCTCGAGTGCGGCGGCCGGCCCCTGCAGCTGGTCTGGTCGCGCGAGGAAGATCTGACGCACGACTTCTACCGCCCGGCCGGCGCAGCGGTGCTGCGCGCCGGACTCGACGGCAATGGCCTGCCGGTCGCGTTGCGCATCACGAGCGCGGGCGACGCGGTGACGCCGCGCTGGATCGAGCGCGACATCCCGTACCTGGCCGGCCCGGTCGACACGCCCGACAAGACGGCGAGCGAGGGCCTGTTCGACCAGCCCTACGGCATCGCCAACCAGCGCATCGCCCATGTCTCGACGCGAAGCGGCGTGCCGATCGGCTACTGGCGATCGGTCGGCCATTCGCACAACGCCTTCTTCACCGAGAGCTTCATCGACGAGCTGGCGCACCAGGCCGGCCGCGATCCGCTGGACTATCGCCTCGCCCTGCTGGGCGACGCACCGCGGCACCGCGCCGTGTTGCTGCGCGTGGCCGAGCGCGCCGGCTGGCCCGGCCACGGCGGTGCACAGGCCCTGGCGCCGGGGCGGGCCCGCGGCGTGGCGATGCACGAGAGCTTCGGCAGCATCGTCGCGCAGGTGGTGGAGGCGTCGATCGAGGGCGGCAAGCCGCGCGTGCACCGCGTCGTCTGCGCCGCCGACATCGGCACCGTCGTCAATCCGGGCATCGTCCGGCAGCAGATGGAAGGCGCCGTCATCTTCGCGCTCAGCGCGGCGCTCTACGGGCGCATCGACATCGAGGGCGGCATCGTCAGGCAGACCAACTTTCCGAACTTCCCGCTGATCCGCATGATCGATGCGCCTGTGGTCGAAACGCATCTCGTCGAGAGTGCACGCTGGCCCGGCGGCGTCGGCGAGATCGGCACGCCGCCGCTGGCGCCGGCGCTGGCGCAGGCGCTGTTCGTCCTGACCGGGAAACGCCAGCGCCAGTTGCCGCTCGCCGTTTGACGGTCGCGAGCCGGCACGGCGAATTCGATACGTTCGAATGCCGTTGGCCTCAGGGCACGCGGATCGCTTCCTTGCCCGAGGCCTTGCGCACGTGGCGCGCCAGGGTGCGCCGCAGCTTCGGCGCATCGATCGGCTTGGTGAGGAAGTCGTTCATGCCCGAGGCCAGGGCCAGATTGCGCTCGGAGACGAGCGCCGCCGCAGTCAACGCGATGATCGGCAAGGCGCCGGCGCTCCACTCCTTGCGCAGCTCGATCGCTGCTTCATGGCCGCTCATCTCCGGCATCTGCACGTCCATGAGCACGAGATCGAACGGCTTGCCGCGGCGCGCTGCGTCGTTCACCGCGTCGATCGCGGCGCGACCGTTGCGTGCCTCGGCGACTTCGATTCCCCATTGCGTCAGCGTCGCCGCGGCGATCATCATGTTGACCGGGTTGTCCTCGACCAGGAGGATGCGGGCGTCGTGCAGTTGCGCTCTCTCGCTCGCCTCGCTCGACAACGCATCGCCTTGCAGCACGGCCGCCGCCAGCGGCAGCTCGGCCCAGAAGGTGCTGCCCTCCCCGGGCTTGCTCTCGACGCCGACCTCGCCACCCATCAGCCGGGCAAGCTGGCGGCAGATCGACAGGCCGAGCCCGGTGCCGCCGAAGCGCCGCGTCGTCGAGCTGTCGCCTTGCGAGAACGGCTGGAACAGCAACCTCTGCAGGCGCGCATCGATGCCGTTGCCGGAATCGACGACCGCGAGGCGGACGCCGCGATCGGTGCCGGGGCTCGCCTCGATGCGGATCCGTCCACGCGCCGTGAACTTGACCGCGTTGGTGACGAAATTGCCGAGGATCTGGCGCACGCGAACCGGATCGCCGGTGACGACGGTGGCCAGCCGATCGTCGATGACGAGGTCGAAGCGCAGCTGCTTGGCCTCGGCGATCGGCAGGTACGAGGCATGCACGGCCGCGAGCAGGTCGCGCAGATCGAATGCAGTCGTCTCGAGCGTGAACTTGCCGGCTTCGATCTTCGAGAAGTCGAGGATGTCGGAGAGGATGCCTTCGAGGCCTTGCGCGCAGCCCAGGATCTGCTCGAGATGGCGTTGCCGGCCCGCCGCGTCGACACCTTCGTGCAGGGCCAGCCTCGCGAGTCCCAGCAGGCCGTTGAGAGGGGTGCGGATTTCGTGGCTGGTGTTGGCGAGAAAGGCGCTCTTGGCGCGACTCGCGGCCTCGGCGGCATCCCTGGCCGCCGCCAGCGCGGCATCGAGGCGCCGCCGCTCGGTGACGTCGTCGGCGATCCAGATCGTGCCGCCTTGACCCGGGCGCGCCGGGTCGACGACCTGGCCCAGCAGGCGGCACCAGAACACGCTGCCGTCCTGCCGCTTCATCTCGCGCTCGGTCTCGAACGGCTGGCCGGCCGCGAGCAGCGGCCCCGCGACCTTGCCGACCGCCGCGTAGTCGTCGGCATCGACCCAGACCGTCGCACCGGGCTCGCCGGCCAGCGTTCCCGTCGGCCAGCCGAAGACCGCTTCGAAGCGCGGATTGGCGTGCACGAAACGGCGGTCGCGCGTCAGGGCGATGCCGATCGAGGCGCGCTCGAAAATGGCGGCGTGCTCGAGACGGGTTTCTTCGGCATCGGTCACGTCGCGTGCGTTGATGACCACGTAGCCGCGGCCGTCCATGTTGAAGTGGCCGGCTGAAATGAGAACGGACGCGATGCGGCCGGACCGTGTCTTGATTTGCGCAGGCATGTCGGACACGCGGCCGTCGGCCAGCATGGTCGCGCGCAGGCGCTCCCGATCGTCGACGTCGTGCCAGATGCCGAACTCGGCGGCGTCGTGGCCCACGACCTCATCGGAGGTGTAGCCGGTCAGGCGCGTGAAGGCGGCATTGGCGAGCGTGATCCGGCCGGTGTCGATCTCCGAGAGCGTGATGCAGTCGGGACTGGTCGCGAACAGGTGCGACAGCATCGTCTCGGAGCGGCGCAGCGCGGCTTCGGCGCCGAGCCGGGCTGTGATGTCGAACAGGATGGTCAGCGTCGCCGGGCCGCCGGCCGCGTCGACACGCACGCTGGTCGACTGCACGTTGATCGGCCGGGCATCGACGGTCTGCGCGAGGAAATCGCGCACCGGCGCGCCGTCGCCGACCGACATCCGCTCGAGCTGCTCGATGCGTTCGATCGCGCGTTGCCTCGATTCGCCGGGCGGATGCAGATCGGCGGCGCGCAAGCCCTGCATCGACTCTGCCGAGTCGAGGCCGAACAGCCGCGCGGCCGACGGGTTGGCGTCGAAGATGACGCCGTGGCGATGCAGGAAGATGGGCGACGGCGAGCGGTCGAACAGCTCGCGGTAGCGCGTCTCGCTGGCCGCGAAGGCGCGGTGCGAGCGCATCTCGTCGGTGACGTCGCGGGCGACGCCCCAATAGCCGTCGAAGGCGCCGTCGTCGTCGAACCTCGGTTCGCCGCTGATGCTGTGCATGCGGCTGCGGCCTTGCGGGTCGCGACGGCGGGCGATCAGACCGCTGAATGGCCGATGCGCTTCGAGATCGGCGCGGTGCGCGTCGAGCTGGGCGTCGCTGAGACCGGCATCGTCGATCTCCCAAGGCGTGCGGCCGAGGTGCTTTTCGAGCACCGCGAGGTCGATTCGCCGCCGCGGGTCGCTCACGTTGGTGAAGCGCAGGTCGCGGTCGAGCTCCCAGTACCGTTCCGCGGCCAGGCGCAGCAGTGCGTTCGAATGCCGCTCGCGTCGCTCGGCAGCGCGCAGGTAGTGCGAGACGACGCGCGCCGTCAGCGTGCCCGCCACCAGGCCGGCGCCGACGACCAGGCACTGCAGCAGCGCGACCAGCAGCAGCGGATGTTCGAGCGGGCGGGCGATGCCCCAGCCGCGGGTTTCGAGCCAGGCGAGCGCCGCGATCTCGGCGAGGCCGAGCAAGGCCAGGAAGACGCCGATGCGAACGCTGGCGACCGCGGCGATGCAGCAGACGATGAGGCCGAGCAGGCCCAGCGACGGATTGCGGACGCCGACGCGCAGCGTCAGGGCGATGGCGCCGCAAAGCAGCACCGCGCCGAGGGCCGCCGCATAGAGCGAGGCGTGGAGCGCGAAGTCGGGGCGCAGGCTGCGGGTGCGGGTCCAGGCGGCCGAGACGGCGTAGAGGACCAGTGCGGCGATGAGCGAGAGGCGGGCCGCATCGGCCGTTGCCGGCCCGGCAATGGCGATGATCGCCGCGGCGGCGAGCGCGGTCGCGCCGGCAGCCAGGAAGCAGGCCCGGGCGATCAGGCGAAAGGCCGATTCCGGCAATGCGCCGGCGATCCTCTGGCTGTTGGCGAGCCGCATGCGTGACGCGCTGCTACGAAGCGACGCCGTGTCGGGCCGCCATGAGCTCCGACCGCGCCGCCTCGGC
>DAIMIM010000262.1:0-5095 GCA_036722755.1 Caldimonas sp.
TCCTTCTGCCTGAGCAGTGGTTAGTGTGTTGCACCGACCGGTTGAATCCGCCGCCGATAGCCGTCAATTGACCAAGAGCCGCCGGGCGTCCTGAGCCGCTCCAAGCTTTCAGGCAGACGCAATCGCTGATCGTCCGGCAAGAAGGCGCATCGCGGAGTACGTCATGACGTGAACACCAGCATTCTTGAAGACCTCGATGCGCGATGTCACTACGGCTCGGCCATTTTTGGAGGTTGGCTTGATCGCCGTTACTTCCACTCGGGGCTGCCGGCGCCGCAGCCGCCCGAAGCAATCCACGCGCCCGCCCGGCGCAGGGTTTAACCGTGTGCAACAGGTCTTGTCTCCGGCGGTGGCCGAGGCATAGCATGCGCCGCAGCACCGCCCACGATGGCGGCTCGCCGGCATGGCGATCGCGAGTCGCCGGCTGGACAAAACACGAGGAGATCCCGGTGCTTCGAACCCTCCGATCGCTTCGGCGATGCCTTCTTTCGCTCGCCGGCGGCGCGCTGGCGCTCGCGGCCCACGCGGCAACTCCTGCGGTGCAAAGCGCGCCCGTCGCGACGCAGCAGGTGCAGTTCGATGTCTACCTGCCGCTGCGCAACACCGCCGAGCTCGACCGCACGCTCGAGCAGCTGCACGACCAGAGCTCGCCGCAATACCGCCACTGGCTGACGCCCGAGCAGTTTCGCGCCCGCTTCGGCGCCGACACCGACAGCCTCGATCGGGTGCAGCGCGCGCTGCAGCGGCGCGGCCTCGAGGTGCAGGAGGTGCACGCGCAGGGCGTTACGGTCACGGGCACGGCCGCCGCGGTGCGTGCCGGCCTCGGCCTCGACCTGCGCAACGTGAGCGAGCGCAACGGCAAGACGCACGTCGTCGCGGCGCGCGGCACGGCGCTGCCGGCGGAGCTCACCAACGAGGGCGCGACGATCGCCGCCTTCCAGGTGATGGACATCCACAGAAAGCACGGCAAGCGGCTCGGCCTCGTCGACCCGACGCCCGCAAACCGCTACGACCCGACCGGGCCGTACTGGTTCACCGACATCAAGCAAGCCTACGAGATGCCGTCGTACCAGGTGCTCACCGGCAAGGGCGTGACGATCGCCATCGTCATGGAAAACGACTTTCTCGATTCCGACATGGCGCTCTACTTCGGCCACGAGAAGCTCGCCGTGCCGAAGATCGTGCGCGTGCCGATCAAGGGCGGCGCGCCGTTCGACCCCAATGGGTCGTTCGAGGTCTCGCTCGACATCCAGCAGTCGGGCGGCGTCGCGCCGAAGGCGACGATCAAGGCCTTCAACCTGCCCGATCTCTCCGACGATTCGATCCTGCGCGCCTACAACCGGATCGTGCAGAACAACGCAGCCGACATCGTCAGCTCGTCGTTCGGCGGCCCCGAGCTCTACTACACCGCGGCCTACAGCGGCGGCACCGACTTCACCTACATCCTGCAGATCTACGAGAGGATCTTCAAGCAGGGCAACGCGCAGGGCATCACCTTCGTCGCCAGCTCGGGCGACAGCGGCGGGCTGGGGGCGGTCTCGCTCGACTACTTCACCGGTCCGCACTCGCCCCATTTCGTTCCCGGCGTCGAGCACCCGGCGGTGAGCCCGCACGTCACTGGGGTGGGCGGAACCAATCTCGTGACGACGGCAGTCGGCTCATTGGAATCGAGGTACGTTACTGAGAACGCCTACGGCGACCCAGAGGTTCCTTACGATCCGTATGGCATCCACCCCACACTGGTCCCGGTCTCGGGCGGCTACTGGGGCTCGGGTGGCGGCGAGAGCGTCGTCTTCAAGAAGCCTGTCTATCAGAATCTGGTGCCGACGCACTCGGCCATGCGCACGGTGCCCGATGTGTCGCTGCAGATGGGCGGCTGCCCGGGCGGCATCGCACACCTGCCGTGCGGCACGCCGCGCAGCGCCTCGATCGTCGCCGTCGGCGGCGGTCTGTATGGCGTCATCGGCACGAGCGTCTCGGCGCCCGGCTTCGCCGGCGTGCTCGCGCTGATGGAAGAAAGGCTCGGCGGCGTCCGGCTCGGCAACGTCAACAACCTCATCTACGCGGAAGCGGCGCTGCAGTCGATCGACCCGAACCTCGAGTTCTTTCACCGCCGCATCGACGGCTTCAACGGCTACGACTACACGGCGCTCATCTACGACCGCGTCGTCGGTGTCGGCACGCCGCACGTGCGCAACATGATCCTTGCGCCGAACGCGCCGCTGGCCGGCAACCCGCAGACGCCTTCGAACCCCTGAGCTTCGTCGCCGGGGCCACGTGCAACCCGCCACACAAGCCGCCACACAAGCCGCCACCGCATCCGTCGAGCAGCGCGTCGATGCCATCCAGGCGGTGCTGCACGAGCGCGGCATGCGGCCCGGCGAGTTCATCGACGAGGTCGTGCATCTCGTCGAGGAGCAATGGGTTCCGGAGAACGGCGCGCGCATCGTCGCCAGGGCCTGGACCGATCCGGCCTTTCGGCAGCGCCTGCTCGCCAACGGCCGCGACGCCGCGGCGGAGATGGGCTTCGCGATGCCGCGGCACCACCGCCATCTCGTCGCGCTGGAAAACACGGCGACGCTGCACAACGTCATCTGCTGCACGCTGTGCTCGTGCACGGCCTTCACGATCCTCGGTCTGCCACCCGACTGGTACAAGGATCTCGAGTACCGCGCGCGCGTCGTCCGCGAGTCGCGCACCGTGCTGGCGGAAATGGGTCTTCACCTGCCGCCGGACATGCAGATCCGGGTCTGGGACACGACCGCCGACACGCGCTACATGGTGCTGCCGCTGCAGCCACCCGAGACCGTCGGCTGGCCGCAAGACAAGCTGGCCGCGATCGTCACCCGGGACGCGCTGTTCGGCGTCGCGCGCCTCTAGACGCCGAGCCTGGCGATGGACGGCATCCACGATCTCGGCGGCAGGCAGGGCTTCGGCCGCGTCCGCCATTCGCCGACCGCCCTGGCCTTTCATGAGCCCTGGGAGGTACGCGCCAACGCGCTCTATGCGCTGGCCGTCAAGCTCGGCATCTTCAATATGGACGAATACCGCCACGCCATCGAGCGCATGGAGCCGCGCCACTATCTGTCGGCGAGCTACTACGAGCGCTCGCTGACGAGCCTGGCGACGCTGCTGGTCGAAAAAGGCCTCGTCACACGCGAGGATCTCGAGCGCCGCGCCGGCGGTGTCTTTCCCCTGTCGTTGCCGAGCGCGGCGGGCCGCACGAACGCCGCCGGGCGCGAGCGCTTCCGGGCCGGTGACCGCGTCCGTGTGACGACGGACCACGTGCCCGGCCATGTCCGCATGCCGGCCTACATCCGCGGCAAGATCGGCGTGGTGGTGAGCGAATCGCCGGTCTATCCGTTTCCCGACGCGCATGCGCATGGCGTCGAGGCAGCCGACGAGCCGACCTACGACGTGCGCTTCAGCAGCACGGATCTATGGCCTGGCGCAGCCGACGCCGCGTTCGTGCACGTCGGCGTGTTTCAGAGCTACCTGGAGCGCGCCGGCTAGGAGTCTGGGCGGCAGACCAGCGATCGGCCAGCAGCTGAGAGTCGGTTCAAGGCGTGAAGGGTTTGCGCGGGTGGGCGAGGTGGCTCAGGCGGTGGTGATCGAGCTGATGGCAGCCTGAGAGCCGTCATGTCGGTGCTGGGAAGGCAGCTTCGAGACGGTTTGGCGCTTCACGCTGCTTGCATGCAAGCCATTCGCCGCAGGTTCAGCGCCAGACAGACGAGCTTCCACTCGGCTCTGACGCGGTGCAGACCCCTCAAGCTGAACTGACGGAACCCCAGCACGTTCTTGATCCAGCCGTTGGGCGGCTCGGCGATCCACTTGCGGCGCCGGTAGGCCGCGCGCCCTTCGTCGGTCTGTAGCTTGGCGGCCATCGCCGCGGTGTGGGGTGATCGTTCGGGATCGAAGCGCAGTTGCTGCTTGCCCTCGCGGCCCAGCGAGACTACCAAGTCGCAGCCGTTGCCAGCCAAGGCCTCGAACACCACCTCGGACTTGTAGCCGGTGTCGGCCAGCGCCTGCTCGGGCAAGGCGCCCAGGTTGTCCTGCACGGCCCGCAGCATCGTGGGCAGCTCGCCCGCGTCGCTGGCGCAGTTGGTCAGCTCGGCGGCAACGATGATGTGCGCAGCATCGTCGACGGCCGTCTGTGCGTTGTAGCTGGCGTCGAAGCCGCCGCCTGAGCGCTTCATGATGCGGCTGTCGGGATCGGTGAAGTTGTCTTGCGCCTTGTCCTCTGGCACGCCGAACTCGCGCTTGTAGCGCCCGCCTCGGGGCTTGTCATCGGGGTGTCGGCCGCGCTCGATCTCGGCGTCTCGTTGGCGCTGCTCCAGACGCTGGCGGGCCTCGTTGATCGCCGCCAAGCGCACCTCGCGCCGCGCGATCTCGGCCGGGATATCCAGCTCGGGTTCGTTCTTCTCGGCTTCGTCAGCCTGCTGCGCACGCTTGAGGAGTGCCTCGATCTGCGCCTTGAGCTCGGCCTCGGCCTTGAGCATGTGGCCGTAGCTCATGGCCTTGTGGCGGCTGGCGTTGGCCTTGAGCTTGGTGCCGTCGACCGCGATCGTGCCCAGCTTGACCAGACCCATCTCGCGGGCCAGGCGCACCACCTGCACGAACAGATCGCTCAGCTCCTTCAGATGGAACGCGCGGAAGTCGCGGATCGTCCGGTGCGCGGGGAAGTTGCCGGCCGCAAGCACCCTGAAGGCCACGTCTTCGTGGAGCTTCCTGGCGATCTTGCGCGAGCTGAACACACCGCTTGCGTAGCCATAGATCAGCACCTTGACCATCATCACCGGATGGAACGGCTGATTGCGCGGGCCGTCCTTGTCGTAGCGAGCGTGGAAGGCGCTCAGATCGAGCGTGTCCACCGTGTCGCTGATGAAGTGCGCCAAGTGCCCCTCGGGTAACCAGTCCTGGATCGCCTCGGGTAGCAACAACAACTGCCCGGGCTCGTAGGGAAGGTAGTTCGCGGCCATGACCGCCTAACGTACCTCACTCCTCAATCGCAGTCAGGGACTTCCCTCTGCCGCCCAGACTCCTAGGGCCTGTTGACGCGACGGGAGGGTTCGCGCCCGGGTGACGCAGGCCGCGG
>DAIMIM010000263.1:0-5073 GCA_036722755.1 Caldimonas sp.
GGACCGGAGCGAGCCGCCGCCTGCGCAATGCGCAAAAGGTACCCGGGATCGTCTATGGAGCCGGCACGCCGTCCATGATCGAGCTCGATCACAACGCCCTCTTCTTCGCCTTGAAGAAGGAGGCGTTTCACTCGTCGCTGCTCGACATGGAGCTCGCCGGCAAGACCGAGCAGGTCCTGCTGCGCGACTACCAGATGCACCCGTTCCGGCCGATCGTCCTGCACATCGACTTCCAGCGCGTCGATGCGACCACCAAGGTCACGAAGAAGGTGCCGCTGCACTACGTGAACGAAGAGAACTCGCCGGCCGTCAAGACCGACGCCTGCGTCGTCAACCACGTCGTCAACGAGCTGAACATCCAGTGCCTGGCCTCGCAGCTGCCGGAGTTCATCACCGTCGACCTCGGCGAGATGACCAAGGGGCAGTCGCTGCACGTGAGCGACGTCCAGCTCGGCGCCGGGGTCAAGGTCGTCACGCATGGCAAGCCCAACCCGGTCATCGCTTCGGCCAACGTCCAGGCCGCCGAGGTCGAGGAAGTGGCCGCGGCGCCTGTCGTCGCCGTCGCGCCGGCGGAAAAGGTCAAGGCCAAGAAGACCGAGAAGCAGAACAAGAAGTAAGGACGGCCTGCCCGGCAGGCGTCTCCTCCGAAGCCGGCAAGGGTGCGTCCCTGCCGGCTTTTTCTTCGCCTGGATGCGGATGCCGTCGGAGCGACACGGCGGCGCGACGCACGCACAATGGGCGACGACAAGACGCGACGATCGCGCGGCTTGCAGGTCGATCACCCATGCATGGAACCACTCCGGCTCGAGACGATGCTGCCGTGACCCTGTCCGGTGCGCAGCGCGCCCGGGCCGACACGATCCTCGACGCGTTGCTCGACCTGCCCCGGGCCGAGCGCGCGGCGGCGTTGCACCGCCTCGGCGCCGATGACGATCCCGCGGTTCGCGCCGAGGTCGACAGCCTGCTGGACGCGGCCGACGCGGTCGGCGATTTTTTGAGCCAGCCGGCGCAACCGGCGTCGATGCCGGCGGCGCTGTCGCTGTTCGAACGTGGCTCACGCATCGGTCCCTGGCGCATCGTTCGGCACATCGGCCACGGCGGCATGGGCGAGGTCTACGAAGCGGAGCGCGCCGATGGCGGCTTCGACCAACGCGTCGCGCTCAAGCTGCTGCGCCCCGAGGCGAGCGAGCAACTCGAGCGCTTCCACGTCGAACGGCAGATCCTCGCCCGCCTCGAGCACCCGGGCATCGCCAGCCTGCACGACGGCGGCGTCGCACTCGACGGCCGGCCGTGGATGTCGATGGAGCTGGTGGCCGGCCGCAGCCTGACCGACTGGTGCGCCGAGCACGGCTCGAGTCTCGACGAACGTCTGCGTCTCTTCACGCAGGTGTGCGACGCGGTGGCCTACGCGCACCACCACCTGGTCGTGCACCGCGACCTGAAGCCCGCCAACATCCTCGTCAATGACCAGGGGCAGGTCAAGCTGCTCGACTTCGGCATCGCCAAGCTGCTCGACGCCACCGGCAGCGATACGCACACACGCACCCAGGCTGCGCCGCTGACGCCTCTCTACGCCGCGCCCGAGCAACTCACCGGCGGCGCCATCACGACGGCCACCGACGTCTATGCGCTCGGCCTCCTGCTGTTCGAGCTGCTGACCGGCGCGCCGCCGTGGCGCGACGACGGAACGCCGGTCGCGCAGATGTTGCGCGCCTTGCATTCGCAGACCGCGCCGCCGGCGAGCGTTTCCGCGGCAGCGCGGTCCGAGCCGCCGATCCCGCCGCGCCTGCTGCGTGGCGATCTCGACGCCATCGTCGCCAAGGCGCTGCGCGCCGAGCCGCAGCATCGCTACGCGACGGTCGAGGCGCTGCGCCGCGACATCTTCCACGCGCAACGTGGCGAACCCGTCGCCGCCCGCGAGGGCGCGCGCCTCTACGCCGCAGGCCGCCTGTTGCGCCGCTACCGCTGGGCCGCCGCGTCGGTCGGCGCCGTGTTCGCGGCGCTCGCGATCGGCCTCGGCGCCACCGCATGGCAGGCTCATCGGGCCGCCGAGCAGCGCGACATCGCGCGGCGCGACGCGGCGCGCGAGGAGGCGCTGCGCTACCAGCTCATTGGCCTGTTCCGGCGCGCCATCGCCGAGCACGGCAGCGACACGCCGACGGCCAAGACCATGCTCGACAAGAGCGCGCAGCGCGTGCTGCACGAATACCGCGACCAGCCCGAGCTCGCCGGCCAGGTCGTGCTGGCGCTCACCGATCTGTACGAGGCGCTCGAGGACGTGCAGGGCTCGGCCGCGCTGCTCGACGGCTACCTGGCCGAGGCCGGCCCCGACGCCGATCCGTTCGCCGTCGCCGATGCGCGCCAGAAGCTCGCCGGCATCGAGCTGATGCGCGGCCACGTCGAACGCAGTGGCACGCTGCTCGACCAGTCGGAGGCGTACTGGGCGCACGAGGCGCAACCGCACCCCGAAGAGCGCCTCGAAGGGCTGGCCGTGCGGGCGCAGTGGCAGCGCGCACGCGGCGACCTCGACAGCGCGATCGCCACCCAACGGTCGGCGATCGCCCAGCGCACGGTCCTGTTCGGCCACGACCAGCGCGAGACCGCCACGCTCTTCAACTCGCTGGCCATCACGCTGGGCTCGGCAAACCGGCTCGACGAGGCGCTGGCCGCCTACAAGGAAACGAGCGCCATCTACGAGCGGCTCGGCATCGGCGATCGACTCGACGCGCAGATCATCCGCGCCAACACCGGCACCTTGGCGCTGCGCATCGGCCGCCTGCACGAGGCCGAGTCGCTACTGAAGGACGCGATCGAGCGCGAGCGCGCGCTGGCCGGCGACTCGGCCGCGGTGGCGGCGTCGCTCGGCTATTACGGCAAGCTGCTCTCGATCACCGATCGGGCGCAGCCGGCGACCGCAGCGCTGCAGGAAGCGTCGGCGATGGGTGCGCGCTACGCCGGCGAGTCGAGCCCGGTGGCGCTGCAGAACCATCTCTTCCTCGGCGAAGCGCAGCTTGCTGCGGGCGATCGTGCCCTTGCCCGCGCCACGCTCGAGACGACGCTCGTCGCCGCGCGCGCGCACTACCCGCCGGCGCACCCGCTCGTCCTGCGCGGCGAGCTTGCGCTGGCGGCGGTCGAAGCCGCTGAAGGTCATCCCGCTGCGGCGAGGGCGCGGCTCGAGCCGGTCGTCGCCGCGCTGCGCAAGACCGGGGCGGTGGCTCGCCCCGCCCTCGCGCAGGCGCTGCTCGCGCTCGGCGAGATCGATCTCTCGAGCGGCGACGCGGGCGCGGCCGTCGCCGCATGTCGGGAAGCCGTGCAGCTGCGCGCCGCGGGCTGGCCGCAAAACTGGGAGCTGGCGGTGGCACGCGAACGACTCGCCGAAGCGCTGGCCGCAAGCGGCGCGAGCACCGAAGCCAGGCCGTTGCTGACCGAGGCCGAGACGGCGCTGCGCAGCGAGCTCGACGCCGGCCACCACGAAGTCCTGCGCGCCCATCGCGCGCTCGAGCGCTTGCCGGCATAGCCGCCTGACAGACGGACGTCACGCGCACGTCACGAGCAGTAGCGCAGCTCGCGCCGCCGGGGCAGGCTGCGTGGAACCCTACGCGCCGCCGATCGACCCGGCCGCGCTGCCCGGCCGGCCACCCAGCTCGCGATAGAGCCAGGCCCGCGCCTTCAGCCAGTCGCGCTGCGCTGTGCGCAGCGAGATGCCGAGCGCGGCGGCCGTCTCTTCTTCCCCGTAGCCGGCGAAGAAGCGGCATTCGACGACGTCGGCCAGGCGCGGCGTGAGGCGCGAGAGCTTCTGCAGCGCGTCGTTGATCTCGAGCACCTCGTCGTCGCCGCCCGCCGCGACTTCGGACGCATGAGACAGCGTCAGGTGCACGGCACCGCCGCCGCGCTTGTCGGCACGCTGCGCCTCGGCGTGGTTGACCAGGGCATGGCGCATCGCCAGTGCAGCCGCGCGCAGCAGGTGCGCCTCGTCGACGAAGCCGCGCGAATCGCGCAGGCGCATCCAGGCCTCGTGGGCCAGCGCCGTGGTTTGCAGGGTCTCGCCGCCGCGCACGCGGGCACGCTCGCGGCGTGCCATGCGCTTGACCTGCGCGTAGAAGTCGGGAAGCAGCGCGGCAGCGATCCGGCGCACTTCCGTCGATGCCGTGGCAGAGGCCAGAGCATCGCCCGACTCGTCGGCGGCGAGCGACGAATCTTCGCTCATAAGGCAACCTTCGCGCTTCGCACTGCGGTATTCGCCTTGGGAACGGCCCGGCGGCTCATGGCCCGATCTTAAGAGAGCGCGTCGGCAGCGGGCGTCGTCGACCGGGCCGGCCGCCTGTCGGCGGCGGCCGACGCCAGGAATGGCGGGTTTCGGGCGGGTTTCCTGTTCTTGCCTGTACACCTCGCCACTTCGACCCTTCCTCAGCCATGACGACCACGATTCGCAGTTTGCATTGCCTGCTGTTCCTGTCGGCGCTGCTTTGCGTCCCGCCGGCGCACGCCGACACGGCCGCCTGCCAGCCGGTGGTGGCGTCGATGGTGCGCCTGACGCAGACGCCGAGCCACCAGTTCATGACCAATACCGTGCCCGGCATGACGCCGAGGCAAAGCGAGATCGTGATCACCGGCAAGACCATGTCGATCCTCGTCGCCGGCGATCACTGGAAAACGATCCCTTACGACGCATAGCAGAAGGTCACCGAGATGAGGCGCAAGTTTGCCGACTCGAGCGCTGCGGGGAAGGTGAGTTGTATGCGGGTACGCACCGAGGCCGTCGGCGGCGAACCCGCGACACTCTATGCCATGCACGACGACACCGAGGCCGGCGTGGTCGACGTGCAGGTGTGGGTCTCGGATGCGCGCGGCCTGCCGCTTCGCCAGGTCGTCGCCATGCCCGAGCTGAAGTCGCACACCGAAGTGCGGTTCGACTACGCCAACGTACAGGCGCTGGCCACGCACTGAATTCGAGGAGAACGCTCATGGACTGCCCCAACTGCCACGCGCCGAACCCGGGCGACTCGCGCTTCTGCAACCGCTGCGGCACGCTGCTCGCCGGTGCACCCGCGGCCGCCCCGGCGATGCCGCCGT
>DAIMIM010000264.1:0-5067 GCA_036722755.1 Caldimonas sp.
GCGCTTTTTCTGCAGCATCGGCAGGCGCACCAGCGCCTGCACGCCGCTCATGAAGGCGCGCCCCGCATCGAGCGAATACTTGTCGTCGAGCGTGACGCTCTCGAGCGCCTTGCGCACGGAGTCTGGAAGCGGTGCATTCATCGGCGGTTCACTCTGGAAAAGATGCGCGTCTGTGCGTCGTGCGGCGCCCGGCTCGTGACCCGGCGGCGCAGCCGAGAGTGTAGGGATTCACGCGCCTGCCGCGTCCGGCGCGAACGATCGGGCCCGAGGCGGGACGGGGCGCCGGCCGAACGATGCAGCCGGCGCCATCGGGCCGGCGCGCAGGCGTGGCGCGCTCAGTGGCGCAACTCGTCGCTCAGCCAGTCGGAGAGGAGCTTTTTCTCGAAATACATCGGCACGTTCGAGTTCCTGGTGGCCGGCGACAGGTAGGCCAGGTCGCTCAGGTGGCGCTGGCCGCTCTTCAGCACGCGACCGCTGCTGTCGGTGATGCGAAACGCGAGGTCGATGCGCGGCGGCATCGAATTGCGCAGGATGCGCACGTCGTGATGCTGGAAGGAGTTCGGCTCGACCTGCCCGGCCATGTCGACGTCGGTGATGCTGACCTCGAGCTTGCGGTCGGCGCCGAGCTCGCTGCCGGCGCGCTGCTCGATGTAGCGGCGCAAGTCGACCAGATAGGCGTTGGTCTCCTGCTCGCCGGGAAAGCGCCGATCCTTGAGGTCGGTGAAATTCTCGGGGTGCACGAAGACGACCGTGACGTTCTTGTCCGCATCGGTGGCGCCGAATGCGAGACCGCTCGCCGCCAGAGCGAGACCCGAGAGCGCAGCGCAGGCGACCGCGACGAAAGAGGTGCGCGAAGCATTCATGGGATGTCCCTACGACACGTGGACTACACAGCGTAGCGCGTTCGAAAACCCTCCGGTGCGTAGTGTCGAATGGTCGAGCCGGCACCCGGGTTCGTGCTTGCGGAACTGGGCAAACGACGACGGAACGCATGAAGCGGCCGACGATCCGGACGAATCGCCACCTCCCAGCAACGGTGCGTTGACATTGCGCGACGACAGTGGGCGCATGGCGGCCGGCCATGCTCCGAGGACGATCATGAGGTTCCCGTTCAAGGCGTCGACGATCGGCGCGGCGTTCGCAGTCGTGGCAGTTGCGGCTGCGGTCAGCGCAGGCGCGCAGGACCGCCACGCTGGCCGCGGCGACATGGCGGAAACGATGAAGCAGCGCTTCGCCGCCGCCGACAAGAACGGTGATGGCAAGCTGACCAAAGACGAGGCCGGCGCCGGTATGCCGTTCGTCTTCAAGCACTTCGAGGAGATCGACAAGGCGCACACCGGAGCGGTCACCTTGGCCGACATCGCCGCGTTCGCGAAGGCGCGGCGCGCCGCCAGGCAACCGTAGGCTGAAGGCATGCGGCTTCTGGTGGCGATGCGCCGCCGAGCGCTCGCGCTCAGCCTGACGTTGCTCGCTCTTTGCGGGGCGCTCGCCATGCCGGGCGCCGCATGCGCCGCCGATGCGAGCGGCGATCCGCTGTTGCTCGAAGGCAGGGCGACGTCGGCCGATGTCGCGACATTGCCGCCAGGGGTCCGAAAGCTCGCCGACCTGCCGTATGGCGCAGCGGCCCGACAGCGCATCGACGTCTACCTGCCTCCGCCCGGCCTCGCCCGCACGGGTGGTGCGCCGATCCTCGTCATGGTCCACGGCGGCGCCTGGATGTTCGGCGACAAGGCGTCGCGCGGCGTCGTCGGCGCGAAGATCGATCACTGGGTCACGCAGGGCTGGATTCTGGTCTCGGTCAACAACCGCCTGTTCCCCGAGGTCGAGCCGCTCGAGCAGGCCAGGGACGTGGCTCGCGCCATCGCGTTCGTCCAGCGCCAGGCAGGAGCCTGGGACGGCGACCGGACGCGGCTCGTCCTCATGGGCCACTCCGCGGGCGCTCACCTCGTCGCACTGCTCAGCGCCTCGCCGGCGCTGGCGGCGAGCTCGGGCGCGTCGCGCTGGGCCGGCACCGTCGTGCTCGACAGCGCCGCGGTCGATCTCGAAGCGCACATGCAGCGTCGCCACCAGCGCTTCTACGACCGCGTGTTCGGCGCCGATCCGGCGAGGTGGCACGACGAGTCGCCAACGGCTCGCCTCGCCGCCGGTGCCATCCCGATGCTCCTCGTCTGCTCCTCGACGCGGCCCGACGATTCGTGCGGCCAGTCCGAGCGCTTCTCGGTCCATGTCAACGCGGTCGGCACGGCGGCGAGGGTGCACAGGGAGGCGCTGTCGCACGCCGCCATCAACGCTGATCTCGGCAGGCACAGCGCCTACACGGACGCCGTCGACACCTTCGTTGCCGAGGTCCTGCAAACGGCACGCTGAGCCGGACCCGGCTTGCGGTCCGCGGCCTCAGACCTCGCTGCGCCGCGCTTCTGCAGGTCGGCCGTGAATTGGAGCATCCGGTCGTAGACGGCGCGGCCTGCCTCGGCACCGCGTTCGTCGCGCGATCCGATCGGCTCGTGGATCAGCAACAAGCAGCCCATGTCGGTCAGCATCGCCGAGCGCATTCGGCCCACGGGTATCGTCGAATCGGAACAGAGGCTTGACCGAATGTCGACAAGTTGCAGATCATCCGGTGCGCTGCGTCTCGGGAGGCACATGAAACCGCTCATCATCGTTGCGGCGTTCGCCGTGGTCGGCTCGGCCCAGGCGCAGGCGCCCGCCGTACACACGCCGAAGATCTACAGCTGTGTCGACAAGCAGGGTCACCACTACAAGTCCGACAAGCTCAATCCCGAATGCCTCGATCGGGATCAGCAGGAGCTGAACCTCGACGCGTCGCCGAACCGCGTCGTGCCGCGCCCCAAGACGGAGGATGAAAAGTCCGAGGACGAGATGAAGCGGCAGCAGGTCGAGCGCGAGCGCAAGGAAAAGGCGGCCGGCCAGCGCAAGGACAGCAACCTGCTCTCCCGCTTTCCCGACAAGGCCGCGCACGATGCAGCGCGAAGAAAGGCGCTCGACGATGCGCAGACCGCGATCCGCAACTCGAAGCAGCGCCAGGCCATGCTCCTGGTCGAGAAGAAAAAGCTGGCCGACGAGGCCGAGTTCTACGTCGGCAAGTCGCAGCCGGCCGCGTTGAAACGAGCGATCGAAGCCAACGACGGCGCGCGCGACGGCCTTGCCGCATCGATCGCCAACCAGCAGCAGGAGATCGAGCGCATCAACAAGCTCTTCGACGCCGAGCTCGAGCACCTGAAGAAGCTCTGGCTGGACCAGCGGAAGTGACGTTGCCGCGCGGCCCGGGCGTCCGGCGCTACTCCGGCGTCGGGTGCAGGAAGCGATGCACCGCCTGGACCACGACCGAGCCTTCGCCGACCCCCGAAGCGACCCGCTTGACCGAGCCGGAGCGCACGTCGCCCACCGCGTAGATGCCCGGCCGCGATGTCGTGTACGGTGAATCGGCGCCCTGGCCGGCCTTGACTCCGGTGACGACGAAGCCCTGCGCGTCGAGCTCGAGGCAGCCGTCGACCCAGGCGGTGTTCGGCACGGCGCCGATCATCGCGAAGATCGCCGAGACCGGCTTCGTCGTCTCGTCGCCGGATCGTCGGTCGCGCCAGGTGACGGCGGCCAGCCCGTGCTCGCCTGCGAGCGAGACGATCTCGGACTGCGCATGCAGGCTGATGCGGGCCGAATGCTCGATGCGCTGAACGAGGTAGTCGGACATCGTCGCCGCCAGGCCGGCGCTGCGCACCAGCACGTAGACGTGCTTGACCGAGCCGGCGAGAAACACGGCGGCCTGGCCGGCCGAATTGCCGCCGCCGACGACGATGACTTCGGCGTCGCGGCACAGGCTGGCTTCCATCGCCGTCGCCGCGTAGTACACGCCCTGGCCCTCGAATCGCTCGAAGCCCGGAACGTCGAGCTTGCGATAGCGGGCGCCGCTGGCGATGACGACGGCGCGGGCGCGGATCGCGGCGCCGTCCTCGAGCTCGAGCTCGTAGGGCGTGACGTCGCAGTTGACGCCGCTGACGGCGCGCGAGATGGCGAGCCGCGCGCCGAACTTCTGCGCCTGCACCTGGGCGCGGCCGGCCAGCGCCTGGCCGCTGATGCCGGTCGGAAAGCCGAGGTAGTTCTCGATCTTCGAGCTGGTGCCCGCCTGGCCGCCCGGCGCGGAGCTTTCGATGACGATGGTCTGCAAGCCTTCCGAGGCGCCGTACACGGCGGCGGCGAGGCCGGCCGGCCCGGCGCCGACCACCGCGAGGTCGAACACCGTCGCGTGGTCGAAGTGCTCGGTCAGGCCGAGCTGGTCGGCCAGGCTCGCCAGCGAAGGATTGCGCAGCGCCAGGTGCCCGGGCAGCACCACCACGGGGAGCTCGGCGGCGGTCAGCGAAAAGCATTCGAGAAAGCCGCCGGCGTCCGGGTCCTGCTCGGTGTCGAGCAGGCGCAGCGGGTAGCCGTTGCGCGACAGGAACTGCTGCAGCCGCAAGGTGTCGGCGCTGTGCCCCGGGCCGATCAGCACGGCGCCGCCCTGGCCGTGGCGGATCAGGCCGACGCGGCGCAGGATGAAGGCGCGCATCACGATCTCGGCGATGTCGGGCTCGCTCTGCACGAGGCGCCGGAAGTCGGCGCGCTTGATGCGCACGACGCGTGTCGGCGGCCCGGCGCGGCCGTTGACGAGAATCTCGCGCTCGTTGAAGAGGTCGAGCTCGCCGGTGAACTGGCGCTCGGCGTGCACGGTGAAGACCTTGTCGCTGCCGTCGTCGCCGCGCTCGAAGACCTCGATCGCGCCTTCGAGGACGAGGAAGAAATCGACGCTGCGATCACCACGCGTATAGAGCTGCGTGCCGGCTTCGAGGCGCTCCTCGGTGCCGTAGCGCGCGACGCGCCCCGCCATCTCCTCGCTCAGCCGGGGAAAGGTCTGCGCCTCGCGCGCATAGGGATCGCTCGGATCGAGCGCGGTGTCGGCGGAGCTCATCCGCCCGAGTCTACGGAAGAGGCGGCCGCGCCGCCCCGTCCGGAAGGCGGGGGCCGGCCGCGGCCTCGAATCGGGACGGTTCGCCTATGCGGCCGCGGCCACGAACT
>DAIMIM010000265.1:0-5057 GCA_036722755.1 Caldimonas sp.
CCTAGGGCCTGTTGACGCGACGGGAGGGTTCGCGCCCGGGTGACGCAGGCCGCGGGGCAAGGCGCGCGCGAATCAGGCCGCGGGCGGCTTCAACGCAGCGAGCTGGCGGCGCGCGCGCTCGGTCGCTCGGTCGATCAGGAAGGAAGGCTCGAAGGTACGGAGCCGGCGCGCATCGCAGAGGCGTTCGAGCATGCGCGACGTCATCGAGACGCTGCTGCGATCCCTGGCGCCGTAGCTGAACAGAAACAAGGTGCGGCCGGGGCTCATGTAGGTGAGACGCACCTTTTCCCATTGATCTTTCAGCTGCAGGCGGTACGAGACGCCGATCTGCAGGTTGTGGCGCAGCTGAGGGCCTTCGGTCGGCTCGTCGGGATCGGTGGCCATCGGCTCGATGTCGGCCGGCGCGCTCGCACTCGACTCCGCCGGCTTGTCTCCCGTCCCGGGCATCGGGCCGAGCACCGGAAATGCTCCCGGCTCGACCGCCGGGGCCGACTCGGCGCCGGCCGCGAGCGCAAGCGCGACCGGTGCCGGAACGGCCGAGGTGTCGTCCGGGCCGACCGGCTTCGACCAGTCGACCGCCGTCTCGACGATCAGGCCGACGCTCTTCGCTTCCTCCGCGGAGAAGCGCTGCTCGACGACGACGTCGCGCAGGACCGGTGGCGATGCAGCCGCGCTCGCAGCCGTCGCATCGACGTCGTCGCCGCTCGGGATCGGCGTGCGGAACGCGGCCTCGAGCTGGCGCAGCATCATGTTGTGATCGAGCTCGGTGCCGGGCGCGGCCTTGAGCGAGCCGGCGTGATCGGAGATCAGCTTGCTGAAGAAGGCGTCGCGCGCCGCCGACGGCATCTCGAGCACGGACAGCCCGTCGTTCAGGCTGCCCATCAATTTCGGCAAGGTCGCGAGGAAATGCGAACGCTGCTCGGGCGAGCGCTTGGGCTGGATGCTGGCGACCAGATCGAACGCCGAGCGACGGAACCGCTTCTCCGCTGCGCCATCGGCGCCGTCCCGCTGCGCCGCCATCAGGATGACCTGGCCCCACACCTGCGAGAGGAACTCCTTGAGGTACGCCGGCATGGCCAGCGGCTCGAGCGCAGCATGCAGGCTCAGGCTGAACCGATGCTGAACGCGCCACTCGAGCTCCTTGACCTTGAGGGTCTCGGCAGCGGGGCTCGCCTTGACCTCCGCCTGTGCCAGCTCGGCGGTGAACGTCTCGAGCTCGAGCAGCTTCTCGGTGTAGAGATCGATCTGGTCGAAGTCGCCTTCGACGATTTCCTTGACGAGCGCCGCGACGCGGCGGAGCAGCTCGCGGCCGGGGCCGGCATCGAACTCGTCGAACGCCGTCGCCAGCGACGAGACGCGGTTGATGAAGCGGCGCACCGGATGCCGCCGCGACGAGAAGAAGCTCGTGTCCTTCAGTGCGACGCGCAGCACCGGCAGCTGCAGCCGCGCGATCTGCCGCGCCATCTGCGGCGGCACGCGCGTGTCGGAGAGAATCTGGTCGAAGAGGCTGCTCACGACCTCGATCACCATGTGGTCGAGCTTGCCCTGCGACACGTGCAGCAGCTCGTCGCGGTGGGCGCGGATCAGGTTGGCGGCCATCAGCTCGCCAAAGCCGGTGCCTGCGCTCTGGAACGCCGCTCCCGCCGCGCCGCGCCAGGCGCCGCCATCGGGCGTGTCGAGCGGCTGGCGGACGGTATCGGAGTCGGGCAAGTCGAGGTCGTCGCGCACCGTGTCGCCGCCGTTCAGGCGGCGCAGCAGGCTCATCAGCTCGGCATCGGCCTGGGCCGACACGGGGCCGCGCGTCAGCGGTGCGCCGCGGCCGCTCGAGCCGGGCAAGCCGCCGCGCAGCAACCGGTCGAGCAGCGCCGCCGAGCTTTCCGGGTCGAACCCCTTCGGAACCGGATCGAAGCGTCCATGCCGCCCGAGGATCGAGCTCTCCCAGCTGCGCAAGGTGTCGCCCGCATCGGCCGGCGGCAACCGTCCCTGCATCGAACGCTCCCACATCTTGCGGGCCTCGTCGAAAGGCGACGTGACGATGCCCGCGCCTGGCGGCGGCATGGCCGTCGGACGCACCGCGAGATCGGCCTGGCGCACGCCGCGCTCGGTGAGGTCCTTGATCATGGCGCGGTAGCAGGCAGGCAGCGCCTTGGCCATCGGCTGGCCGATTTCCTTGGCGAGGATGCGCTGCGTGTCGCTGTCGTCGGTGATGCTCTCGATGGCGTCGTGCAACGCCGAGCCGATCACGTTGCCGCGCAACGGGTTGCGCTCGGGGTCGGCCCAGCCGTGACCGAGCATCGTGCTGGTGTAGGTCGTGAGCTCGCGCAGCTCGGCCTCGCATTCGTGCGAGATGAACGCGCCGATACGCTCGAACGACAGGCGATCCTCGATCTGGCCTTCGTCGACGAGGCTGACGGCCTGCCAGTCGGTCGGATCGCGCAAGGTGCGTTCGTGTGCCTTCGGCCCGAGCTCCTGGCCGATCTTGGCGCGCAGAGCGTCGCCGAAGGTGCTGAGGAACTTGTCGCGGTGTTGCAGCAGATGGGTCTGCGCGAAGGCGAGCTGGTTCCGCTCGCGGTAGGTCGGCGCCGACCTCATCGCATTGAGCAGGCTGTTCGCGGCGTCGCCCACGACAGCAGCAGCCGCCTCTCGAATGAGGCGTTGGACCGCTTCAAGCGCGGCTGTCAGCGTTGCATCGCCCAGGCTCATCTCACGTCACTACACTGGTGAACCAGGCCGGCCCCGTGGGCGGCCTCCCCCACCTCCAAGTATCCTCGTTCGCCGGGTTGGCGGTCGCCGGAAAGCCTGCCGGATGTCACGCGCAAAGCGCCGCTTGCAGATCGTCGCGGCGCCGGACGAGCCGCTGACAAGGGCCGACCGAATCGGGTTCAGAAGCCCAGCTCGTAGCGGTAGCCCCTGATGGCGAGGACCGCGCTCTTGCGATTGACGCGCTGCAGGACGAGGCCGCGCGACACCGTGTCGCCTTCGTGAAAGACCTGGCCGTTGAGGATGACCATGCGGCTGGCCGCATCGCTGCTGTAGCTGGCGCCGCCGAACGCGAGCTTGGGCAGATCGCGACGGATGTCGTCGGGCAGATCGGCGAGCGCGTAGATGCGGTCGCCGGCGGCCGATGCTGCGGGCGACGCAAGCGTTGTCGCCGTCGCCGCCGCAGCCGGGGCATCGCGGCGCGTCGCCGTTCGCGACACGGCGCGCGGCTGCGTCGCCGAGGCCGCGCCGTGCTCGTCAGCAGCCGTATGCGACCGCGCCGCACCGGCGACGGCAGCCGGCTCCGTTGCCGCCGAATCGTCCGCCGCAGGCGGGACAATCGGCATCGACGCGCCCGGCAACACGGCAGGCGCCGCGACGGGCAACGGCACGGGAACGATCGGCGACTGCACGATCGTCTTCGCTGTCGTGTCGCTCGCGAAGTAGTGCCAGCCGACCACGGCGATCAGGGCTGCGGCGAGCAACACCATCACGACCGTCGACAAGCGAGAGCGTGGCGGCGTCCCGTCGTCCTCGTCGCCCGGCAGGGCGCCGTACTGCTGCGTGTGCAGGCTGGGCACGGCGCCGCGCTCGCGCTCGGCATCGGCGCGCCGCAGGGCATCGAGGATGTACGACATCGCTGTTCGTCGCTCGCGGTGGTCAGCGCGCCGCGCCGGCGACGGCGACGGCGAGCTTCGGCTCGTCGACACCGCTGGCGCGGTTGATCTGCATGAAGGTCGTCGGCCCGGCCTTGCCGGCTGCGCTCAGCCCATGGCTCGACTGGAATCGAACCAGCTTCGTGCGCAGTTCGCCGTCGAGCGTCTGCGCGCCGACCGGCGCCGGCTCGCCGGCGATGCTGGCGAGCAGCGCCGCGAGACGATCGACGAGCGGCCCGGTGGCGCCATCGTCGAGCGCTGTCGTGTAGCCGGGCGGCAGGCGCCACAGCGTCCCGAACTCGCCGTGCCACAGCGCGGCGAGCGCGGCGAGCGCGACGGTGCGCGTCACGCCGTCTTGCGAGACGAGCGTCGCACTGTCGTCGCCGAGGCCGACGAGAACGACCGCGACGCTTTTGCCGCTGTCGTCGCGCAAGGTCAGGAAGCCGGGGCGGTCGAGGCTCTTCAGCAGCGCCAGCGTGGCCGGGAACTTGTAGCAGCGCACTTGTTGGCGCGACGCCGCGGCGCATGCGTCGGCGGCCGTGGGATCGATGTGCCACAGCGACGCCAGCGTCCGCCATGCGGATTTTTCGTCGCTGCCGAGCGTCCTCAGCTGCGCCTTGAGATCGGCCGGGCCGAGGACCGCTGGCGAGACGACGGACGCGGCTGCCGTCGATGCCGTCGACGCTGCCGCAAACGCTGCGCTGGCGGAAGGCCCGGTCGTCGCGCCGATCGCGGCCGTCGCGCTGGACGCCGACGATGCTGCGGCGAATGTGGCTTCGGCCGCCGCCGCGGCCGCGAGCGCCGCCGATACGCTCGTGCTGTCGATGTGCGCGCTCGAAGCACTCCCCGCGCCGCTGGCCGGCGCCGCGCCCGCGGTCGATGCGTTCGAGGCAGACGTGCCCGGGCGCGGCGTGGCTGCCGCCGCCGCTCCCGGCGCGGTGAATTGCCGGTAGCCGCTGTACACGCCCACCGCCAGGAGCGCGCCGAGGGCGGCCGCCGCCGCGATCACGAGGCCGAAGCCGGCGCCGCTGCCGAGGCTGGAGCGATCCGGTGCGACCGTCTCGGAGCTGCCGAAGACCTCGCGTGCTGACTTCTCGACGATGGCCGCGTCGATCTGCTGCTTGCCGTGCGCGTAGGCGCCGAGCATCGCCCGGTCGCAGAGCAGGTTGATGCGCCGCGGCACGCCGCGCGCGATGGCGAAGACGCGCTGCAGCGCCTTGCGGTCGAAGGGGATCGCGCGCGACATGCCGGCGACCGACAGGCGGTGCCGGATGTAGTGCTCGGTCTCCTTCTGCGACAGCGCCTTGAGGTGAAAGCGCGCGATCACGCGCTGCGCCAGCTGCTCGAGCTCGGGGCGCTCCAGCATCGTGCGCAGCTCGGGCTGGCCGATCAGGACGATCTGCAGGAGCTTTTTCTCGTTGG
>DAIMIM010000266.1:0-5052 GCA_036722755.1 Caldimonas sp.
CTTCTCCTTCATGGCGTGCTGCACGTCGATGTCGCTCAGCACGCCGAAGCCCTCCGCTTTCAGGGCGGCGATGGTCTTGGCGAGAGCCTGGTCGAACGTGGTGCCAGTGAGTGTTGTAGTGAATCCGTACATGGGGAACCTCGATGGTGTGTGTGGTGGACTTCAGGCACGCATCGTTGCAGGGATCGATGGCTTGCTGACCAGCTTGGACAACGCGGCGAAACCGATCGGCGGCACGGCCAGCCAGGCAAGCGCGAAGATGCGTTTGGCCAGGCCGGAGATACGTTCCATCTGCTTGCGTTCGCCGGCTAGCCGCGCTGCCAGCAAGGGATCGCGCGTGCCCGCGACCAGCACGCTCTTGTTGAGCACCCAGGCATAGGGCTCGATGCCGGCGCGGCGAAGGTCCTCCTGCAACGCCGCCGCCTGCGACACCGGTGTCACTTCCGGCAGCGTCACCAGAATGATCTTGGTGTACGTGGCGTCCTGCAGCCGCATCAAGGGCGTGACGACCCGAGCGGCGCCACGCCCTTCGAACTCACGCGTCGTTTGCCGGTGGTAGGCGCCGGTCGCGTCCATCAGCAACATCGAATGGCCGGTGGGTGCGGTGTCGAGCACGACGAAGGCGCTGCGGCCCTCGCTGACGATGCGCGAGAAGGCGTGGAAGACGGCCACCTCTTCGGTGCAGGGCGATTGCAGGTCTTCCAGCAGCAGCGCCTGCTCTGCCGCGTCGAGCCTGGGTGATTTGGCCGCCATGATCTTGTCGATGTAGCGCTGTGTCTCGACCTTCGGGTCGATGCGGCTGACGTTCAAGCCTGGCACGTCGCCGTTCAGAGTTCCCGCCAGATGGGCCGCCGGATCGGTGGTGCTCAAGTGCACGGTCTTGCCGCGTTGGATCAGCCCCAAAGCCAGGGCAGCGGCCACCGTCGTCTTGCCGACACCACCTTTGCCCATCACCATGATCAACCCATGCCCGGCGACGGCCAACTCGTCGGCCAGCGCGTCCAGGCCTTGAAGCCGCTCGCCGGCGTCCACAACCAAAGCCGTGTGCGGTGTCAGCGGACCGGCAGCGGTGGTCAGCAGTGCGCGCAAGGCCGGCAGGCCGACCGTGTCGAAGGCCCGCAGCGGCACGCGATCCTGCGGCAATGCGCGCAGCGACGCTGGCATCGCATCCAGTGCCTGCTGCCCCAGGTCCTCAATGGCGCAGGCGACCACGTCGGTGCGCTCGCTCGCGTGGAAGACGCCGTTGATCGCCAACCGCTGGTTGTTCAGGCCGAGTTCATGCAACTCGTCCGATGTGTGCGCCGCTTCGGCGATGGCCCCCTTGTCGGGCCGAGCTACCAGGATCACCGTGGTCTTCGCGGGGTCGCTCAAGGCGTCGAGCGCGGCCTTGAAGCGCACCTCCTGCATCTTCAAGCCGGAATGCGGCCCCAGGCATGAGGCGCCGCGATCGTTGCCGTCCAGGAACCCGGTCCAGGCCTTGGGCAGACTGAGCAGCCGCAAGGTGTGCCCCGTCGGTGCCGTATCGAAGACGATGTGGTCGTAGGTCTCGGCGCCGTCAGACAAGAGGGACGAGAACTCGTCGAAGGAGGCGATCTCCGTGGTGCAGGCGCCGGAAAGTTGCTCGCGCACGGTCGAGAGTTCTTCTGCGCTGGCGCCCGTGCCCATTTGCGCCAGAACGCGCTGGCGATACGAGTCGGCCGCGGTGTCGGGATCGATGTTCAGCACCGACAGGCCGGGCGCCCCGGGCACGGGCACCGGTCTGTTGCACAGTTCGACCCCGAGCATCTCGTCGAGATTGGATGCCGCGTCGGTGCTGACCAGCAGCACCCGCTTACCTGCGTCCGCCAGCGTCAGGGCCGCTGCGGTCGACAGCGAGGTCTTTCCAACCCCACCCTTGCCGGTGAAGAAAAGGTGCCGAGTCGGTCGACACAGGAAGCCCACCGTGACTGGCTTCAGCCACGCTTGCGCTTCGTCACTCGACGGCAGGCCGCCGCTGTGCACCGCCTTGCCGTCGATGACCACGGCGGGCGTCGCGCGGACACCGTAGCGCTTGATCTCTTCCGGGTTCTCGACTTTCACGATCTGAACCTCGACCCCCACCGCTTGCGCGGCTCGTTCGATGATGCCGATGGTGCTGCGGCACTTGCTGCAACCCGTTCCCAGAACCTTGACCTGCATTCGATGACCCCATGTTCATATGCGACTAGCAGGGCATCGGAAGCCGCCGAGTCACGTCGGAACCGCCCTGTTCAAGATCCAGCGCTTTGACTGATCCGTGTGCGTTGAAGGCAGCGGACTCCCTGCTCACTGTGCGCCTACGTGCGAAGTTCGCCTTGAGCATCGTCAAGGGATGCCACATGCGTCATCAGGACATGGACGTGCAGATGGCTGTCAGAGAGGCCTCATCGAGAGGGGAGACGGCGTGCTACGCCTCGCCGAATGATGTTCGGACCGTGTGACTGAAATCATGGGAGATCGAGTCGCAGCGAGTCATGATTCGACTGCGTATGCGCCGGGCATAGACTCGACTTTCACTTGAAACCAAAGGTCGAAGATGAAAGTTTCCTTCCTGACGAAATGCCTTATCCACGGGGCGTTTCTGGCGCTGTTCGCCCTGCCGCTCGTCGCGCACCCGGCCGACGCGCAGCGCCAGGCGGAGGTTGCCAAACTGGGCGCAGACGTGATGCCATTCAGCCTCAAGGCCACGACGCACGTCTTCACCAAGACCGCCGAGGGCGGGACCCAGCGTGTGATCGTCAAGAACGCGACCGACACGACGCAGGTTCGGCTCGTGCGCGAGCATCTTCATGACATCCAGGTCCAGTTCCTGAAGGGCGACTTTTCGGGGCCGTCACACATCCACGGCAACGAGATGCCAGGCCTGGCCGACATCAGGGCTGCAAAGCCCGGTCAGGTCGCGATCGAGTACAAGGACTTGGAGGGCGGCGCAGAACTGACCTACCGAACCACCGATGCCAAGCTCGTCTTGGCGCTTCACGAGTGGTTCGACGCTCAGCTTTCCGACCACGGCGCCGACGCGATGGCTGGCCACCAGCATCACCAGCACGACCAGACCAAGCAGCAATAGCGAGAGGGCAACGGCCGAGGCTGCATCGCACGGGTCTGAAGCATCCAGCCCTGTTGATCCACTGTGGCTGCGTGCTGAAGAGCAAAGACTGCGCTCAATGTCGGACGACAGTCGCGGATCGGTATGGCGACATTCCTAGCACCTGGATAGTCGGACCATTTGAGCTGTTCTTGACGGGTAGCTTGCGGCACTCAATTCGCGCTTCGGAGGGCCCGCAGAGGGTCGGCAAGCGACCTACACGCAGCAAAATTACCGTCGTCGAAAGCCGTCGCTCGATTCTTGGCCCCTCGCTCTCTTGCTGCCGGTCGCGATGTAGTTCTGACGAGGTCCGAGAGCGCCCGTGTCCAAGCCGCCCCTCCTCTCATGAGGTGCTTCACCGGCTCCACCCGATATCCCGCTGTGGTTCTTGCGGCCGCTTCGTCTGCTCCTTGACTACTGGTCGGTCAAGGGCGCGTCCAGTCACGAATCGCTCGATGTCCAAAGCGAGCCTTTTGTCCTTCGGATCAGGCGATGCACCCAACGCTGCGGCAATGGTCGCCCAAGCCTGCCCAGCATTCCTACGACTTGCAAGGGCGGCCTTGCCAACCTTGCGCTCCGGTCGCGGCTCACGCTCCCTGCCCTCCTCGGCAGCCTTCTTGCGCCAGAGGTCAGGGTAGTTGCGAACAGCGCCGCGGACGGCTTGCCGTGTCGCCTCCGCATCGATGCCCCACTCGCGCAGCCGCTCGGCGAACGTCTCGCGCCAGCGATGCAGGTCGGCCTTCCTTGGATTCAGCCGCTCACCGTATTTCGACTCGGCCTTCACGCTCAGGTGCACGTGCGGGTTGGCCTGGTGGGTGTGCAGCACCATGACGTAGCGGTGGTCGACGAACTCGATCTTCGCGAATTCACGCGCGGCCTTCTGGAGAATCAGCGGATCCGTCCCCTTCGGCATCGAAAGCATGACGTTGAACGCGTCGCGCCGATGGCCGACGTCGTCGATGTAGGCGCCGCCGTACCGCCACTGGCGCTCGATGTCTGCGAGGACATCCCTGCCCTGCTCGACGACACCGCGGTCGTCCTCGATTTGAAGCTGGCCGTTTTTGCTGATGTAGCGGAAGTGCGCTGCGATCGCCTTCATACCGCGCCCGCCCCCGGTCACCTTGACCATGACCTGGGGCGCCCGCCGGACGGTCGACTCGATCCGGCTGCGGATCGCGTCAGCCCTGCTGGAGAAGGGGCCCAGCCGCGGCGTTCGGCTCTTGACGATCCGGTTGTCGGGGTAGAAGAGGCGCTCGCCCCATTGGACGAGCACGCCGTCGATCGCAGGGCTCGAGCTCATGGCGGGCTCCGGCGGCTGCCGAGTGGGCTGCGCATGGCCGACAGATCGGCGAGGACGGCGGCGGCAAGCGCGAGATGCGAGCGCACGTCGCGGTCCAGCGTCTCGTGACGCTCCGCATAGGACTTGGCTGCCTGCACCGCGCCTTGACGCAAGAGCTGCGTCAGGTGGTTGATGTCGCGGCTCATGACGGCGAGCTCTTCGGACGACTTGTTCAGGGCGGTGAACAGCGCAGCGCGATCGGCCGAGGACGCGACGGGGGGTGCGCCCTGGATTAACCGCGCCAGGTAGGCGCCGCGCGACAGGCCGGCGGCGCGGGCGCTCTGGTCCAGCCGATTCGCAGCAGGTCGCATTAGCCGGGCAGACAACTTCACGTGAGGCGCAGGCAACTGCGCAGCGGTGCGGTCGTTAGGGGGACCCGGGAGAACCGCCAGGTCGGTGCCGAGCGCCGTGGCAAGGGCGCACCGCAATACGTCGGACTCGGTCAAGCCGTCACGAGCCGCACGCGCAGCGAGCGCGGCACGCAGACCGCGCAGGTCAACGGTGAAGCACTCGCGAGTGGCGACTGGCATGGGGAAGTCGTGAGAGAGCAATTCAATTCATGCCAGTCATTCGGCGAAGGCTGCCTCTCGGGGAGTCGAGCGAGGGG
>DAIMIM010000267.1:0-5046 GCA_036722755.1 Caldimonas sp.
CGTGGTCTACATGGCCGACAAGGGCGGCGCCAAGTTCCCCGAGCCTGCGGCGCCGGCCGCGCCCGCATCGGGTGTGGTCGCCGCGGCCAGCGCGGCGGCGTCCGTGCCGACTGCAGTGCCCGGCAATCCGCCAGTCGTCACCGCAACGGCCACGCCGACCGCGACGCCGACTGCCGCCAAGGCCGACGCGGGCGCGGCGCCGGCGCTCTTCACGCAGGTCTGCACGGCCTGCCACACCGCGGGCGTGGCAGGCGCGCCCAAGCTGGGCGACAAGGCGGCCTGGGCGCCGCGCATCGCGCAGGGCATCGACGGCCTCACCGCGAGCGCCATCAAGGGCAAGGGCGCGATGCCGCCGCGCGGCGGCTCGAGCGCCAGCGACGCCGACATCAAGGCCGTCGTCACCTACATGGTGAACGCGGCGAAGTGATCCTCAGCCGGCCGCTGGCCTGAGCTGGTAGCCGAAGCGCTCCACCAGCGCTTCGAAACGCGCGTCGCGCGGCGACCAGATGCCGCGCTCGATCGCCTCGGCGGCGGCCTCCATGTCGAGCGTGTGGACGAGACCCAGGCCAATCTCCGTGCCGAGGAAGAGCCGTCCCGATTCGTCGACCCAAGCGTCCGTCGCCTTTGCCGGCCGGCCGGTGTGGCTGGTCACGATCGGCGCGCCGTCCGCGGTGGGTGCGAGGCGCCAGACCCACGGCGCCGCCTCGAGCTCGAGGTAGACGCGCTGCGGGCCGTTCTGGAAGAACCAGGCGCCAGCGTCGTCGCTCGCGTAGTTGCGCTCGATGAATTCGCGCAGCTTCTCGTGCTCGATCCGGCTGCCCTTGACCCGCGGAAAGGGGCCCGCCGCCTGGATGCGCTCGTCGCGCATGTACCAGTCGCCGCGCGCGTCGAGCGCGAGCCAGCCGTAGCAGTGCGGCACGTTGGGCCACTTCTTCAGCGCCGCATCGACGATCGCGTCCATCGGCGAATTGTCGGTGCGCCGCGCCGCTGTCACCGGTGCGCGGCGAGCCACCCCGTGACGTGCGCGGGCATGGTCTCGAGCGACCCCGGCCAGCCGCCCGACGCGAAGCCGACATGGCCGCCATGGGCAGGCTGCCACAGCGTCACGCACGGCCCGACGGTGCCGGCACGCGGCAACGCGCTGGCGGGAAGGAAGGGATCGTTGCGCGCGTTGAGGACGAGCGCCGGGATGCGGATGCGCGCGAGCTGCGGGCCGGCCGAGGCGCGCGCGTAGTAGTCGGCCGCATCGCGAAAGCCGTGCAGCGGGGCAGTGAACACGTCGTCGAAATCGCGCAGGGTGCGCGCATCGCGAAGCCGCGCGGCATCGAACAGGCCCGGGTGCTGCGCCAGCTTCACGAGCGCCTTCGGCTTCATCGAGCGCAGGAACATCCGCGTGTACACCTGCCGCCCGAAGCCCTGACCGATCGCGCGCGCGCCGGCGCCGAGGTCGAGCGGCGCCGACACGGCCGCCACGGCGCGCACGACGTCGCGCGCCGATTCGCCGCCCTCTTCGACGAAGCGCAGCAGCGCGTTGCCGCCGAGCGAGATTCCGATGGCGACGATCGGGCCGCGATGCAGCGCGCGGCAACGCGACAGCATCCAACCGATCTCCTCCCAGTCGCCGGAGTGGTAGGCGCGCGGCGCCCGATTGATCTCGCCGGAGCAGCCGCGAAAGTGCGGGATGGCGAAGCGCCAGCCGAGCTGGCGCGCCTGGTCGGCGAGCGCCTGCGCGTAGTGGCTCGAGGACGAGCCCTCGAGGCCATGGAACAGCACCAGCAGCGTCGCGTCGGCGTCGTCGCCCTGCCAGTCGACATCGACGAAGTCGGCATCGGCTGTGGCCCAGCGCTCGCGCCGGAAGACGGGCGGTGCGCCGCCATGGCGCCGGCTATAAAGCGCCGGCCAGATCGTCTGCAGATGGCCGCCCGGCAGCCAGCGCGGAGTGCGGTAGTCGTTCATCGGTGCAGGCGCACCGTACGCGGCGGGCGCCTCAATGCAGGATCGATGCCGTCTCGGCGCCGTCGCCCGCTTCGGCCGCCACCCCCGGGCTGGCGTGGTGCGCGACCAAGCGCCAGCGGTGCGCCGATTTCAGGTACACGTTGGTCGCGGCAACCCAGGCGTACCGATCGCCGTCGGGGCCGGGAATGCGGATCCGCTCGAGCACGCTGTGCACGGCCATCGAGTGCGACTCGAGACGCCGCACCTGATGTGGCTCGGCGGCGATCGCGCCCTGCGCGAACATCGCGTCGAAGCTCGCGCGGATCGCCGCCGCACCGATCAGACGCGAGCCGCCGGGATGCACGCAGACGATCTCGTCGTCGTCCGACCACAGCGCCATCAGCCGCGCGATGTCGCCGCGCTGCAGCGCTTCGTAGAACTCGAGCTCGACCTCGTCGGCCGATCCGGTCACGGGTGCTGGCGGCTTCGGACGGCGCATCGGCTTCTTCGGTTAACCTTTCGCGCCGCATTGTAGGAACCACGCAAACCGTTTCATGGTCAAGCCCGCAGCCGACTGGACCGAACGCAGTCTCGACCTCTCGCGCCTTCTCGCGCGCGCAGGGATCGGCGATCGTGCGGCGTTTGCCACGCTTTACGAGCGAACCAGCCCGCATCTGTTCGCCGTGGTGCTACGTATCAACCGGGATCGCGCCCAAGCCGAAGATATCCTCCAGGAGGTCTACGTCAACGTCTGGCGCGCTGCGCAGAGCTTCGATGCGTTGCAGAGCCAGCCCCTCACCTGGCTCACCAGCATCGCCCGCAACCGCGCCATCGACAGCCTGCGCCGAGCCCAGACGCAGCCGCAAACGCAGACCCTCGGCAGCGCCGCCAGCGCGTCCGGGCAAGAGGACGATGACGTGTACGACACCGTGGCCGACGCAGCGCCCGGCCCGCTCGATCTGCTGAGCCGGGCCTCGGACGCGCGCGCCCTCGACGACTGCATGACCCGCCTGACCGCCCTGCAGCGGCAAAGCGTCGCCCTGGCGTTCTTTCATGGGCTCAGCCACGCCGAAATCTCCGAGCAGCTGCGTCAGCCGCTCGGCACCGTCAAGTCGTGGGTACGGCGCGCCCTCATGACCTTGAAGAGCTGCCTGCAGGACGCAGCGGCGCGCGATTCCGCGCCGAACGCACCCGGGCGCTGACATGGACTACGGCCGCCCCGAGCTCGCCGACCGCCTGGCTGCCGACTATGTCGTCGGCACCATGCGGCATGGCGCGCGGCGGCGCTTCGAGGCGCTGCTGCCGGCCCACCCGCAGCTGCGCGAGGCCAGCCTGGCCTGGCGGGACCGGCTGATGCCGCTCACCGCCGCGATGGCGCCGGTGCAGCCTTCGGGCGATGTCTGGCGCCGCATCTCGGACCGCATCGGCGGCACGCGCGGCGACGCCGTGAGCATCGCCGGCCGCAGCTGGCAACGCCTGGCGATCTGGCGTGGCATCGCCGCGTTCACCAGCGTCGCCGCGTTCGGCCTGGCCGTGCTGCTCGCCAATCCGGGCGCGCAACCGCCGCCGATCGTCGTCGTCCTCGCCGCGACCTCCGCGGCAGGCGTGGCACAGCAGGCGTCGCTGGTCGCCAGCATCAGCGGCGACCGCGCCACGCTGGTGACGCGGCCGATCGTGCCGGTATCGATCCAGGCCGACCGCTCGCTCGAGCTCTGGGCCGTGCCGACCGCCGGCGCGCCGCGCTCGCTCGGCGTGCTCGCCGGCGGCAGCGGCACGGTGGCGCTGCGCGCCAAGGTGCTGGCCGGCGCCGACACGCTCGCCGTCACGCTCGAGCCGGCCGGCGGTTCGCCCACCGGCAAGCCGACGGGCCCGGTCGTCTACGCCGGCAAGTTCTCGCTCTGAGGTGATCCGGCGTCGCCTGGCGCCGCCGCGCCCGCCACGGCGTCGCGCAGCGAAGCCTCGACGCGCTCCGGCGCGACGCCGACCAGGCAGGCTGTGTCGCCGAAGCGGCAGCTGCGATCGAAGCACGGGATGCAATCGCGCTGCAGCTCGCCCTTCAGCCACAGGATCCGCGCGTTGGCGTTGAGCGGCGGCGTGTGCAGCGGGCTGGTCGAGCCGAAGATCGCCACCTGCGGGACGCCGAAGGCGGCGGCGACGTGCATCAGGCCCGAGTCGTTGCTGGCGAGCCCGCGTGCGCCGGCGATGAGCGCCATGGCATCAAGCAGCGAGGTCTTGCCGGCGAGGACGATGCAGGCGCCGGGCGCGGCGGCGGCGATCGCTTCGCACAGGCCAGCCTCGCTTGTCGAGCCGAGCAGGACGATGGGCGCACCGTCGGTGGCGTGCAGGGAGCGGGCGAGAGCCGCATAGTGGTCGGCCGGCCAGCGCTTGGCCGGCCCGTACTCGGCGCCCGGAGCGAAAGCCCAGTAGGTGTCGCGCGTGCGCGCCACGGCGGCGAGTGCGGACGCGAGCGTCGCGTCGTCGAGATGCAGCACCGGGCGCGCCGCCGCATCGAACGACGGCCCGGCCAGCGCGCCGTAGAACGCGACCATCGGCGGGCGGCCGACCGGGTTCGGCAGACGTCGATTGAGCAGCAGCACGCGCCCCTCGCCCTGGTAGCCGAGACGCAGCGGAATGCGCGCCAGCCATGGCACGAGCGCCGCCTTGATCGAGTTCGGCAGCACGTACGCCGCATCGAACCGGCCGCGCATCGACCGTGCGATGTCGAGGCGCGCCGACCAGTCGAGCCGGCCGTGCGCGAACGGCAGCGCGATGATCTCGCTCACTTGCGGCATGGCCCGAAAGACCGGCGCGACCCACGGCAGCGCGGCGACGGCGAGGCTCGCACCTTGCCGGGCGAGCGATGCGAGCAGAGGCTCGGCCATCACGGCATCGCCGATCCATTGCGGCGCGATGACGAGGACGCGGTTCATCGACGCTGCGACCCCCCGCCGCGGCGCCCGCTGCTCAGTGGCCCGAGCCGAGCTTCTCGCCCGCCTTCAGGCGGTATTCGGTGCCGCAGTACGGGCACTTGCCGGAGCCGGTCGAGGCGACGTCGATGAAGACGCGCGGGTGGTTGCTCCAGAGCGGCATCAACGGGTTCGGGCAGAAGAC
>DAIMIM010000268.1:0-5036 GCA_036722755.1 Caldimonas sp.
GCCTCGCCGAGCGCGCCTTGCGCCGCATGCAGCGCGTCGTTGGCGTCGTAGTGCGACTGGCGGATCCCTTCGAGCTCCGCTTCGGCATGGCGCAGCTCGGCCACCCGCGATTCGAGCGCCGTGGCCGCCGCCGTGAGCGCCTGGCGAACCCGCTCTTCCTCGCGCGCCGCGTCGCGGTGCTTCAGAAACCAAAGCTGATATTGCTTCCGCTGCGTGTCGTGCTGCAGCGTGCGGTAGCGCCCTGCCACCTCGGCCTGCACTTCGAGCTTGTCGAGGTTCTGGTTGAGCTCGCGAAGGATGTCGTCGACGCGGGTCAGGTTTTCGCGTGTGTCCTTGAGGCGGCTCTCCGTCTCGCGCCGCCGCTCCTTGTACTTGGAGACGCCCGCTGCCTCTTCGAGAAACAGGCGCAGCTCCTCCGGCTTGCTCTCGATGATCCGGGAGATCGTGCCCTGGCCGATGATCGCGTAGGCACGTGGCCCGAGGCCGGTGCCGAGGAAGACGTCCTGCACGTCGCGGCGGCGGACCGGCTGGTTGTTGATGTGATAGCTGCTGGTGCCGTCGCGCGTCAGGACGCGCTTGACCGCGATCTCGGCGAAGCGGTTCCACGGGCCGCCGGCACGGCCCTCTGCGTTCTCGAAGACCAACTCGACGCTGGCCCGGCCGGCGGGCTTGCGCAGGCCCGATCCGTTGAAGATCACGTCCTGCATCGACTCGCCGCGCAGCTCGCTGGCCTTGCTCTCGCCGAGCACCCAGCGCACCGCGTCGATGATGTTCGACTTGCCGCAACCGTTCGGCCCGACCACGCCGACGAGCTGCCCAGGCAGCTGCAAGTGGGTCGGCTCGACGAAGGATTTGAAGCCCGAGAGCTTGATCGAGTGAAGGCGCATGAGGCGGCGGGCAGACTACTCTAAGTAATTGATTTTGCGAAAGAAACAGCCACCGGTGCGCAAGCCCGAAGCGACCGGATGATAGCATCGCGACCCTGCCCGGAAGCCGATCCGCAATCGCCCCCACCATGCCCAAGACCTCGCGCCGCGCGACGGCCGTTTCGACCCGAATCGCCCCCCCCACGCCGCCGAGCGCGCCGCAAACGCACCTCGACGTGTTCGCCAATCCGGCGCCCGGGCGTGACTACCTCATCGAGTTCGTGATCCCGGAATTCACCTGCCTGTGCCCGCTCACCGGCCAGCCTGATTTCGCGCAGTTCAGCATCGACATGGTCGCCGACAAGCTGTGCATCGAGTTGAAGAGCCTGAAACTGTATCTCTGGAGCTATCGGGACCTCGGCGCCTTCCACGAGAAGGTGACGAACACGATCCTCGACGACATCGTCGCCGCGACGACGCCGCGCTACGCCCGCATCCGCGCCCGCTGGAATGTGCGCGGCGGCATCTACACGAACGTCGTCGCCGAGCACCGGGCGCACGGTTGGAAGCACACCGTCACGGCGCCGACGATCGACGCCGCGCCCGGCCGCTGACGCGGGCACGGTGCCGGCGCGGTGGCCGGCGCCGCCCGCAAGCGTCAGCTGAGCGCGGCCTCCAGGCCGTCGAGGGCGCGCATCACCGGCCCCGACACCGCGACCTTGTGGATGTCGTTGCCGTCGAGCTCGACCATGATCTTGTCGGTCTTGACGTATCGACGCAGGTCGATCGCCGCTGCCTTGACGGCCTCGGCCTGTTGCTTGCGCTTGGCCCCGTCCTTTTCGGCGACGAGCTTGGCGAACTCCTTGTCGAGGCCATTCTCGAGCTTGTCGATGCGGCCATTGAGCATGACGATCGCATCGCGCATGCCGGCCGGAAGGGCCTGCCCTTCCTTGCGATAGAGCGCCACCACCGCCTCGGCGACCTTCTTGATGTCGCGCACGGCATCGCCTTTGATGGACAGCCAGTCGCCGTGAAGCTTGGCGATCTGCGCCGGGTCGAGCGCGTCGTCGTCCGAATCGCCGCTCGGCGTCTCGTCGAGCATGGCCTCGATGTCGTCGAGATCGCTGGCGGCATCGTCGAACTTCTTCGCGTCGCCGTTCTTCTTGATGCTCGCGACCAGGTCGGCCAGCGCCTTCTTGTCGTCGGGGTCGAACGACTTCATCGCCTTGTCGATGTTCGGCTTCAGCTTGGCAAGCCTGGAGAGGAATTCCTTGCCGGCGGCGGCGGCTTCTCTGGCCTCGGCCGGGTCGGCCTTGACCATGTCGTCGCTGATCTCCTTGGCGTCGGCGTCGGCGGCCTCCTCGGCTTCGCCGCTCGTCTTGCGCATCCGAACCTTGATCGACATCTTGAGCTGGATCTTCAAGGCGGCCATCACCTTCTTGACCAGCCCCATCGGGATGCGATCGCTGACCAGCGTGAGCGCGTTCTTCTCCCAGAGGACCTCGCTCGCGTTGTCCTTGTGGACCTTGACGGGCTTCTCGTTCGGAATCAGCGACCGAAGCAACTTGTCCTGCGCCGGGCCGGCGACCGGGCCCATGAAGACGCGAACGACCTTCTTCCATTCGACGACCATGAAGCGCGACGGCTTGGCGCCGGGCGTGGGCTTGCGCACCTTGCGGATCGTCTCGAGGCCGCGTGCGCGAATGAGCTTGGCGCCTTTCGACTCAACCTTCGACGCCGCGCCCGGCGGCGCCTTCTTGTCGCCCGCTTTCGCCTTCGCCAGAGCGGCCTTGACCTCGTTCAACGCGTCGCTGGCGACAGCGTCCACCTGCGTCGCGTATTGTCGCGCCGCTTCCTTGATCTTCGTCGCCGCCGCGAGCGGCTCCTTGGCGAAATCCTTGCCGGCCGCCTTGATGAAATCCTCCGCGGCTTCCTGAGCGGCATCGGCCTGCGCGATGAGCTTGGCGAACTTGGCCTTGGTCTCGGCAACGATGAAGTCGAGACGCTCCTCGAGGTCTTTCACCGTGGTCAGCTTGTCGGCGTTGAAGAAGCCCCAGGCGACGCTGGCATGCCGCTTCGCGAGTTCCTTCAAGACATCGCCGAGGCCCGTCTTCGGCGCCTTCGGCGCCTTGGCGATCGTTGCCTTCTGCTTGTCCCAGATTGAGGGCTCGAGGTTGTCGGGGTAGTCGAACTTGGCCATCGCTGCTCCCTGTGCTGCGCTGCAGCCGATGCGGCATGATGGACAGGGGCACGGCGATGGTCAAGGGGCTGCGTCGCCACGCCGGGCCGATCCACCTCGGTGCACCGGGCCCGGTCCCCCCATTTGTGGGGAAAAGTGCCGGCGCCTGCCGGCGATGCCGGCGCCCGCAGGGCCGCCCCCTCCCTACAATGCGACGCTGTTGCCCCGGCACCTCGTCTCGATGAACTCCTCGTTGCAAAGCACCATCGATCTCGCGTGGGACAGCCGCGCCTCGATCGATTCGACCAACAGCCCGGAGATCCGCGCTGCGGTCGAGGAAGTGATCGCCGGGCTCGATGCGGGCGAGATCCGCGTTGCCGAGCGCAAGGCCGTCGGCGAGTGGACCGTGAACCAGTGGGTCAAGAAGGCCGTGCTGCTCAGCTTTCGCCTGGCCGACAACCGGCCCGTGCATGCCGGCGAGCTGTCCTTCTACGACAAGGTGCCGACCAAGTTCGCGGGCATGGACGAAGCCGCGATGCGTGCCGCCGGCGTTCGTGTCGTGCCACCGGCCGTGGCGCGACGCGGCTCGTACATGGCGAAAAACGTCGTCCTGATGCCCAGCTACGTCAACATCGGCGCCTACGTCGACGAAGGCACGATGGTCGACACCTGGACCACCGTCGGCTCCTGTGCGCAGATCGGCAAGAACGTGCACCTCTCGGGCGGCGTCGGCATCGGCGGCGTGCTCGAGCCGATGCAGGCCAACCCGACCATCATCGAAGACAACTGCTTCATCGGCGCACGATCCGAAATCGTCGAAGGCGTGATCGTCGAGGAGAACTCGGTCGTCTCGATGGGCGTCTACATCAGCCAGAGCACCAAGATCTACGACCGCGCCAGCGGCACCGTCAGTTACGGGCGCATTCCGTCCGGCTCGGTCGTCGTGAGCGGAAATTTGCCTTCCGCCGATGGCAGCCACAGCCTCTATTGCGCTGTCATCGTCAAGCGTGTCGACGCACAGACACGCGCCAAGACCAGCGTCAACGAACTGCTGCGAAGCTGAAAGGTCACGCCGATGAGTAGCGGGAACATGGAGCGCGTGCTCCGGCTGATGTCGGAGAAGGGCGCATCCGACGTGTATCTCTCGGCGAGCTCGCCGATCCTGATCAAGATCAACGGCCAGTTGCTGCAGCTCTCCGACCAGCCGCTGACCCACACGCAGCCGCGCCAGCTGCTCGCCGAGCTGCTCACGCCGAGCCAGCTCGAAGAGCTCGAGGACACCGGCGAGCTCAACGTCGGCGTCGGCCTCTCGGGCGTCGGCAGTTTCCGGCTCTCGGGCTTCAAGCAGCGCGGCACGATCGCGGCGGTGTTTCGCTGCATCCCGTTCGAGATTCCCACGCTCGAAAGCCTGAACGTACCGTCGATCCTCAGCACGCTCGTGCTCGAAAAGCGCGGCCTGATCCTGATGGTGGGCGCGACCGGCGCCGGCAAGAGCACGACGCTCGCCGCCATGCTCGAGCAGCGCAACCAGCAGATGGCCGGGCACATCCTGACCATCGAGGATCCGATCGAGTTCCTGTTCAACAACAAGAAATCGGTCGTCAACCAGCGCGAAGTCGGCCGCGACACCCAGACCCTGCAGATCGGCCTGAAGACGGCGCTGCGCCAGGCGCCCGACCTCATCATGATCGGCGAGATCCGCGACCGCGAGACGATGACGGCGGCGATCTCGTACGCGCTCTCGGGCCACCTCGTGCTCTCGACGCTGCACGCCAACAACAGCTACCACGCGCTCGGCCGGATCCTCTCGTTCTACGCGCCGGAAGCACGTCCCGCGCTGCTCGCCGACCTCGCCGCGGGGATGCGGGCCGTCGTCTCGCAGCGCCTCGTGCGCAGCGTCGCCGGCGGGCGCATGCCCGCCGTCGAAGTGATGCTCAACACCAAGCTGATCCAGGAGCTGATCGAGCGCGGCGACTTCAGCGGCGTCAAGG
>DAIMIM010000269.1:0-5002 GCA_036722755.1 Caldimonas sp.
TCATCGCCAGGAAACGGGCGCGCTTGATGCACGTCGTCAGCTGGCGCTGGAAGAAGGCGCGCGTGCCCGTGAGACGGGCCGGCGTGATCTTGCCGTTTTCGTTGATGAAATCGCGCAAGGTGTCGATGTCCTTGTAGTCGATTTCCTTGACGCCGGTAACCGTGAAGCGGCAAAAACGCTTGCGACGGAACAGCAGCGACTGGGTGTTGCGCTTGGGCTTGCGGTCCTTCGAGAACCGACCTTTACCGCGTGGCGGGGGCATGTGATGACCTCTCTACTTCAATTCGAATGTTTGGATATGGAACACGATTGCGCGACCGTTGCGCTGCGAGCCGACGAAGCCTTGGAACCGGTGCTCGGCGCCGAGTTCGGCGGCGACGAGCGCTGTGGTGATCGGGCCGATCGCCTTGGCGCGGATCTCGAGGGAAACCTTGCGCTTGTCGGCGTGCGGGGAGTCGATCTCCGATTCGTGCTTCAGGATCACATCGAGCGCCGGCAAGCCGGCTGGGGTGAAGCGCAATGCGCCTCGCTCGATGATCACAGCCGTCAGCGCGAGCCGGTTCGTCAGGCCGTCGCCTCTTGTTGCGGCGCCCGGCGCGATTCCTCGCGATCGACTGTCTTCATCATGACCGACGGCGTGGTTTCGGCGTGGCTCTTGACGACCGTCAGGTGCCGAAGCACCGCGTCGTTGAAGCGGAACCCGGTTTCCAGCTCATTCAGCACCTTGGCATCGCACTCGATGTTGATGCAGAGGTAGTGGGCCTTGGCGAGCTTCTGGATCATGTAGGCCAGCTGGCGCCGGCCCCAGTCTTCCACTCGGTGGACCTTGCCGCCGCCGGCGGTGACCAGGCCCTTGTAGCGTTCCAGCATGGCCGGAACCTGTTCGCTTTGATCCGGGTGGATCAACAGCACGATCTCGTAATGACGCATCGAATGTCCTTGTGGGTTCTGCCGCGATGCGGCGTGGAAGCCGCATCGAATTCGAGGTCGACGCGGCAAGGGAAAAGTCTACGAGTATACAACGGGCTGCTCCCCGCGGGCCCGCATCCGGGCGGCCCGACGCCTCGTACATCCCGACGCCGCCTGGATCGCTTGGGGCGACCGCCGCCTGCAACAGTTTGTTTCGCTTTCGTTCGCGCCGTTGCGAATGCGGCATTCTTCGACAAGACAGGCGGTCAATGCCCCTCGTGACAGGGATTGCCGAGGCGAACATGGCGATTACACTGCGGGCACATGGCCACAAGGCCTCGTGTCCGGCAAATCGGATGTGCTTCGAGGCACGCTCTCTGCCAGGACTCCGGATGGGACCGATTCGATGAGCAATTCCAGCGGCAGCAGCAAGTTTGCCTGGGAGTCTCCGAAAACCGGAGGCGCCGCGGCCGCTCGCGAGGAATGGCCTGCGACCCGTGCCGAGCCCGCGACCCAGGAAGAGATCGACGAGTGGCAGGCGACGCGGGCCGTGCAGCGCCCGGCCGAGGAATGGCCCGCGACCCGCGTCCAGACGCGTTTCAACGGATCGTCCGGCAGCGACAGGGCCGAAGACGACCGGCAGCAACATCGCGCGCGCACCACGCCCGGCCCGGTCGAGTCGCCCGACGCGTGGGCATCGACGCGCGCTCACACGGCGCTGGCCACCCAGATCCTTCCCGACGAGAACGATTACCTCGCCGGCGAGAAGGACGAGATCGGCCGGCAGATCGGCAACAACGAGCGCGAGCTGTTCGTGTCCTGCGCGCCGGCAGAAGCGCTGCAACAGCAGTTCGACCATCTCCAGCCGGAATTCATCGCCGTGCACGACATCGCCACGGCGTCGTCGCGCAAGCTCCTCGCCGGCATCGCCGCAGCGAGCGGTCGCGCCGTGCAGAGGCTGGTGATCCGCAGGCAGGGCTATGGCACCGCCCTGGCGACACTCGAGTTCGTCGAGCTGCCCACCAGCGACAACCAGTCGCTGCGCCTTTACACGACCGAGGCCGACGCCGACAGCGCGTCGCGCCACGCGCTTGCCAAGATGCTGCTGGCCTACAGCCGGCTCGGCGTCGTCATGATGGGCGAGCTTCCCGGGCATGCAATCGCGGCGGCGCTCAAGCCCCTGCACGACGACATCCTCGCCGGTCCCTGGCCGAACCGGAACCTGTTGCTGTTGCCGCTCGCCTCCGCCAGCACGCTCGTCACCCACGGCCTCGACCTCGGGCGCGGCACAGGCGTCGCGGTTCGCACCACGCCGCAGGTCGCGCGGCCGGCCGACGCCTGGGCGTTCATCACCGGCACCTGGAGCCGCCTGCGCGAGCAAGTACCGACGGATGGCCGCACCGTGCCCGAACTCGGCGCATTCCGTCCCGCCGCCTACCAGCCGCGCAAGACCCCGCTCGCGCCGGTGATGGGCGGCATCCCGTCGGGCGATACCTTGCCGATGGAGAATCAACCGGCCGTCAAGCCGATCACGCTGACGATGCAGCCGATGCCCGCGATTTCGCTCGGCGGCTACACCGCAACGCCGCCATCGACGCTGATCGAGCGCTATGTCAAGCAGGTCAGCGAGCTGAACGGCGTCGTCAGCTGCTGCGTCTTCGAGACGCAGAGCGGCCACGCCACCGCGCATGCCGGAGCCAATCCGGGCGCTGCGCCGCTGGCCTTGCACGGCAGCGAGCTGATCGCTTCGATGATGGGCGTCAGCCGCGCGCTCGGCTTCGGCCATGCGCTGCCCGAGGCGGCCATCACGCTCGGCTCGCACCACCTTTTGTTGCGCGGCGTGCCGCGCAACCCGGGCCTGGCGATGCACGTCGTGCTCGACAAGACCAGCGCCAACCTGACGCTGGCGCGCCTTCAGCTGATGCGCATGGACACGATGTTCGACGAGCCCACGCAGGCCGCCTGAACGGCGCCTGCGGCGTCGTCTCCTAGTGGACGACGCGCTCGAAGGCGAACTTGCCGCCCTCGTAGTCGACCGGAATCACATCCTTCGGGCCGAAGCGTCCTTCGAGGATGAGCCTGGACACGGGATTTTCGATCTCGCGCTGGATCGCCCGCTTCAGCGGCCGCGCCCCGAACACCGGATCGAACCCCGCCTTGGCGATCTGCGCCAGCGCCCGGGCCGACACGTCGAGCTTCATGTCCATCTTCTCGAGCCGGCCTTCGAGCACCTTCAGCTGGATCTTCGCGATCGCGGCGATGTTCTTCGCGTCGAGCGCATGGAAGACAACCGCCTCGTCGATGCGGTTGAGGAACTCGGGGCGGAAGTGCTTCTTGACCTCTGCCCAGACTGCCTCGTCGATCGCTTCGCTGCTCTGCCCGACCATCTGCATGATCTGCTGCGAGCCAAGATTCGAGGTCATGACGATGACCGTGTTCTTGAAGTCCACCGTCCTCCCCTGGCCGTCGGTGAGCCGGCCGTCGTCGAGCACTTGCAGCAAGACGTTGAAGACGTCGGGATGCGCCTTCTCGACCTCGTCGAGTAGCAGCACGCAGTAGGGTTTGCGCCGGACCGCTTCGGTGAGATAGCCGCCCTCGTCGTAGCCGACGTAGCCGGGCGGCGCGCCGATCATGCGTGCGACCGAGTGCTTCTCCATGAACTCGCTCATGTCGAGCCGGATCAGGTGGTCTTCGCTGTCGAACATGAAACCGGCCAGCGCCTTGCAGAGCTCGGTCTTGCCGACCCCGGTCGGGCCGAGGAAGAGGAACGAGCCTGTCGGCCGGTTGGGGTCCGAGAGACCGGAGCGTGAGCGGCGGATCGCATTCGAGACAGCGGCGATGGCCTCGTCCTGCCCGACCACGCGCTCGTGCAGCCTGGCTTCCATCTCGAGCAGCTTGTCGCGCTCGCCCTGCATCAGCTTGGAGACTGGGATGCCGGTCGCGCGCGCCACGACCTCGGCGATCTCCTCGGCGCCGACCATCGTGCGCAGCAGCTGCGGCCGGCCCTTGTCGGCGCTCTTCTTCTGCTCGGTGACCTGCGCCTCCTTGAGCTTTCGCTCGAGCTCCGGCAGCGTGCCGTACTGCAGCTCGGCGACCTTGTCGTAGTTGCCTTTGCGCTTCCACTCCTCGATCTGGAACCGCGTGCGGTCGATCTCCTCGAGCAGGTGCGCCGAGCCTTGCGCGGCTGCCTTCTCCGACTTCCAGATTTCGTCGAGATCGGCGAGCTCGCGCTTGACGCGATTGATGTCTTCCTCGATCAGATCGCGGCGCCGCTTCGAGGCTTCGTCCTTTTCCTTCAACACCGACGCACGCTCGATCTGCAGCTGGATCAGCCGCCGGTCGAGCTTGTCGATCGCCTCCGGTTTGGAATCGATCTCGATCTTGACCTTCGAGGCAGCCTCGTCGATCAGGTCGATCGCCTTGTCGGGCAGGAAGCGGTCGGTGATGTAGCGGTGCGACAGCTCCGCCGCGGCGACGATCGCCGGGTCGGTGATCTCGACGCCATGGTGGACCTCGTACTTCTCCTGCAGGCCGCGCAGGATCGCGATCGTCGCCTCGACGCTCGGCTCGCCGACGAGGATCTTCTGGAAGCGCCGCTCGAGCGCGGCGTCTTTCTCGATGTACTTGCGGTATTCGTTGAGCGTGGTCGCGCCGATGCAATGCAGCTCGCCGCGCGAGAGCGCGGGCTTCAACATGTTGCCGGCGTCCATCGCGCCTTCGGCCTTGCCGGCGCCGACCATGGTGTGGATCTCGTCGATGAAGACGATGGTCTTGCCTTCATCCATCGCCACTTCCTTCAGCACGCTCTTCAGCCGCTCCTCGAACTCGCCGCGAAACTTGGCGCCCGCCAGCAGCAAGGCCATGTCGAGGACGAGCACGCGCTTGTCCTTGAGCGAATCGGGCACCTCGCCGGCGACGATGCGCTGCGCCAGCCCCTCGACGATGGCGGTCTTGCCGACACCGGGCTCGCCGATCAGCACCGGGTTGTTCTTGGTCCGCCGCTGCAAGACCTGGATGGCGCGACGGATCTCGTCGTCGCGGCCGATCACCGGGTCGAGCTTGCCGAGGCGCGCCCGCTCGGTGAGGTCGAGCG
>DAIMIM010000270.1:0-1816 GCA_036722755.1 Caldimonas sp.
ATGAACAACCTATTGAGACATGAGATCTAGCCTTGGCGCGTCACGGCCGGGCCGCGACTTGCATCACGGCCGAGGCTGCTGCGATGCACCTCGACGCATTTCCTTTACCGCTCTTTACGCGATGCGTGCCTGAGGTTCATCAAGCTCTGCTGTAGTCCGGTTCTGCAACTCGGGAGCCGACATGGACGTGGCAGAGATCCAAGATGTGCGTGCAGAACGCGCTCAAGACGGCGGTCCCGGGACGGCGGCGGCGCTGGCCGCGACCGCGCTCGCATCGGCGGCGCTGGCCGCCTGCGGCGGCGGTGGCGGCAGCGACGGCAGCTCGACCGGCGGCGGCACGGGAACGGGCGGTGGCGGCGGCACAGGCTCGCCGCCTCTCCCGACAGCAGCCGAGGCATCGCGCTTTCTGGCCCAGGCCTCGGTCGGCGCCAGCCGCAGCCAGATCGCCAGCGTGCAGTCGCTCGGCTATTCGGCCTGGCTCGACGCGCAGATCGCGATGCCGGCAACCACGACGCGCTGGGACGCGCTCGTCGCCGGCGGCTTCGCCGATCCGAGCTTCAAGAACAGCGAAGGAGGCTTCGATGCCTGTGCCTGGCGCAAGCTCCTGTCCTCGCCCGACACGGTGCGCCAGCGCGTGACGCTGGCGCTCTCCGAGATCATGGTCACGGCGATCGACAACCTGGTCGGCAGCGGCTGGAAGGCATTCGCCGCCGCCAACTACCTCGACCTGCTCGAGGCCAATGCGTTCGGCAACTACCGCACGCTGATGCAGCAGGTCTCGACCAACACCGCGATGGGGATGTTCCTCACCTTTCGCGCCAGCATGAAGGCCAATCCGGTCTCGGGTTCATTGCCCGACGAGAACTACGCCCGCGAGCTGATGCAGCTCTTCACCATCGGCCTGGTCCAGCTCAATCCCGACGGCACGCCGCAGCTCACCGGCGGCGCGCAGACGACCACCTACACCCTGACCGACATCACCGGGCTGGCGCGTGTCTTCACCGGATGGGACTTCGATCTCGCCGGGCAGACCGGCGCCGTCGCTTCGGCGACGCCGGATTTCGTGCGCCGGCCGATGATCCAGTACCCGAGCAGACACGAGCTCGGAGCCTCGACCTTCCTGGACACGACGATTCCAGCCAACACCGATGGCGTGACGAGCCTGACGCTGGCGCTCGACGCGATCTTCGCGCATCAGAACGTCGCACCGTTCGTCTCGAAGCAACTCGTTCAGCGTCTGGTCACCAGCAACCCCAGCCCTGCCTACGTGGCCCGCGTCGCTGCGGTCTTCAACAACGATGGCAGCGGTACCAAGGGCAATCTCGCCGCGGTGATCAAGGCGATCCTGCTCGACGACGAAGCGCGCAGCGCCAGCGTCGCCGCTGGCACGTCGGCCGGCAAGCTGCGCGAGCCGATGCTGCGCTTCGCCGGCTGGGCACGGGGCTGGACCGCGAGCTCGGCGAGCAACGCCTGGTCGATCGGCAACACTTCCGACTCGGCCACTCGGCTCGGCCAAAGCCCGCTGCGCTCGCCCTCGGTGTTCAACTTCTTCCGCCCTGGGTACGTGCCGCCGAACAGCGCCATCGCCACGGCTTCACTGGTGGCGCCCGAGTTCCAGATCACCAACGAATCGACTGTCGTCGGCGCCGTCAATTTCCTGCAGCGCGCCGTCTCGGGCGTGGGTGTCGGCGATGTCGTCGTCGACTACACGCCGCTGCTCGCCATCGCCGACGACGCAGCCGCGCTGGTCGCCGAGATCAACCTCGTACTCGCCGCCGATCAGCTGAGCGCGGCGACGCTGGCGACGATCTCGACC
>DAIMIM010000270.1:1826-4933 GCA_036722755.1 Caldimonas sp.
GCCGCGGTTCTTTCGCCGCAGCGGCTCAGGGCCCCGCGGTCGCGACGCTTCCAGGCGGCAGCGATCCGCTACGTCTGAAGCGGATCTACGCGAGCCTCACGCTCGTCGTCGCCGCGCCCGAGTTCGTCGTGCTGAAGTAAGGAGAACGCGATGACCACGATCGACACTTCACGGCGTGCCTTCCTGCAACGCGCCTCGGCGCTGTCTCTGGCCGGCACGGCTGCGCCGTGGGCGCTCAGCCTGGCGGCGATGAGCGAGGCCGCAGCCGCCGGCGCACCCGCCGACTACAAGGCGCTCGTCTGCGTCTTCCTCTACGGCGGCAACGACTACGGCAATACATTGGTGGCATACGACACGCCAAGCTACAACCTGTACCAGGGAATGCGGCCGACGCTTGCCTACAGCCAGGCCGAGCTCGCGCCCACCTTGCTCGCGCCGTCGGTCTCTCTCGCCGGCCGCCAGTACGCGCTGGCGCCCGAGCTGGCGCCGCTGCTGACGCATTTCAACAGCGCCAGGATGGGCGTGATGCTCAACGTCGGCACGCTCATCCAGCCGACCACGAAAGCACAGTACACGGCGCAGTCGGTGCCGCTGCCGCCGAAGCTGTTCTCTCACAACGACCAGCAGTCTTACTGGCAATCGCAGGCACCCGAAGGCGCAGCCTCAGGCTGGGGCGGTCGCATGGGCGACCTCTTCGTCGCCGGCAATGGCACCGCGACATTCACGTGCGTCAACGTCTCGGGCAACGCCGTATTCCTGTCCGGCAACACTGCCGTGCAGTACCAGGTGTCGACGGCGGGGCCGGTCGCGTTCAGCGGCCTGCCTTTCACGGGCACGCAGGCACTGTTCGGCTCGACGGCTTGCTCGGCGGCATTGCAGAGCCTCGTCACCGCACCGCGCGCGCATTTGTTCGAGAGCGAGTACACGCGTGTGGCCGGTCGCTCGATCGCCGCCGGCGGCGTTCTCAGCGCCGCGCTCTCGGTGGCGCCGACGATCGCGACGCCATTTCCGAGCGGCAATCCGCTGGCCGATCAACTCAGGTTCGTCGCGCAAATGATCTCGACGGCATCGACGACCGGCACCAGGCGCCAGGTCTTCTTCGTCGCCCTGAACGGCTTCGACACGCACGATGGCCTGTCGACGATCCACCCGCCGTTGCTGACCAACGTCGCTGGCGCGCTCGACGCGTTCTACAAGGCGACGATCGAGCTCGGCGTCGCCAACCAGGTGACCACCTTCACCGCGTCCGACTTCGGTCGCACGCTCACCGCCGACGACGGCTCGGACCACGGCTGGGGCAGCATGCACTTCATGCTCGGCGGCGCCGTCAACGGCGGCCGCTTCTACGGCACCGCGCCGGTCGTCGCCAACGGCGGCCCCGACGACGTCGGTCAGGGCCGGCTCCTGCCGAGCACGGCGGTCGACCAGTACGCGGCGACGCTCGGCAAGTGGTTCGGCATCAGCGACACGGACCTGCTCACCGTGCTGCCCAACCTCGGCCACTACGACGCCAGCCAGCGCAATCTCGGTTTCGTCTGAGGCTTCGCTGGCATCGCCGGCGCCCGGACGGGATCAGGCCAGGCGCTGTTCGCGCCAGAGGCCGAGCACCTGCTGCACCGGCCGGTCGGAGAAGCTGAAGAGCGTCGTGTCCTGACGCGTCGCGAGTGAGAAGGTTCGCCACGACGGCACGACAAAGATGTCGCGCGGGCCGAACTCGAAGACGGTCTCGCCGTCCGTGTTTCCGTTCCCGCTCGCACCGCCGATCGTCGCCGTACCGCTGCCTTCGAGGCACACGTGGACGCTGCTGTCGCTGCTGCGCGAAGGCAGCGTCGTGAAACCGGCAGGCAGCCGCTGCGCGAAGGTGCCGATGGTCGGCATCGGCGAGCGGCCGGTCGCGGGGTTGACGAAGCGCAGCTTGAAGCCGTGGTGCGGATCGATCGTGCTGCGCGAGATGCCGAGCAGCGATTCGCGGGTACGTGCGAACGGGAAGACGAAGACCTTGCTCGGTTCGGACGGTGCCTGCTCGAGGTCCATCGGCAGCAGGTTGTTGCCGTAGCGGGCCAGCGCGTCGCCTTCGGGCCGCGTCGCGGCCTGCGACTTCGCGCCGCTCTTTTCGGCGAAGCCGGCGTCGAGAAAGCGCACCAGCGGAATGTCGAGACCGTCGAGCCAGACCACCGGTTCGCTGCCGTCGTTGCCGTGGTCGTGGAAGGTCCACGAGGGCGTGATGATGAAGTCGCCGAAGTGCATCGTCGTGCGTTCGCCGTCGACTGCGGTGTAGGCGCCCTCGCCGTCGAGCACGAGCCGCAGCGCCGATTGGGTGTGCCGGTGCGCCGGCGCGACCTCGCCCGGAAGAATCAGCTGCAGGCCGGCATAGAGCGACTGCGTGATGCACGACCGGCCGCGCAGCGCCGGGTTTTCGAGCACGAGCACGCGCCGCTCGGCTTGCTCGGCCGTGATGAGGCGGCCGGCCTCCAGCACGTGCTCACGGATGGCGTCGTAGCGAAAGATCGCCGCTGCGACCGGGCTGGTCGGCTGCGGCGGCACGAGCGCGCCGAGCACTTCCCAGAGCGGCGTCATGCCGAGCTTGTCGATGCGCGCATAGAAGGCGCGCCGCATCTCTGCACTGCGCGCGGCAGCCTCGTCGACGAGGTCGGTTCGCTCCATCGGCGCATTGTGAAGCAGCCCTGCGAAGGGGCCGGTGTTCGCGGGCAAGCCCGCTGGCTTCGCGCGGTCAGCCGATGTACAAGGCGCGAAGCTGAAGGAGCGGGCCATGACCCAGATGAAACACCTGAGCATCGTCGACGGCGCCTTCCTGCACATGGAAAGCGCCGAGATGCCGATGCACGTCGGCAGCCTCAACCTGTTCGAGCCGCCGGCCGGCTACACGGGCGGCTTTCATGAGGCGGTCCGGGACCACGTCGGCAAGCGCATGCATCTGGCGCCGGTCTTCACCAGGAAGCTCGCGCTGATGCCGTTCGATCTGGCCAACCCGGTCTGGATCCATGACGACGACATCGATCTCGACTACCACGTGCGCCACATGGTGCTGCCTAAGCCAGGCTCGATCGCGCAGCTCGAGGCGCTCGCCGCGCGGCTGCATTCGATGC
>DAIMIM010000271.1:0-4933 GCA_036722755.1 Caldimonas sp.
TACTTGATGTGCTCGTAGGTCTTGGTGTCGTAGCCGGTCGAGCCCGACGACATGTAGCTTTCGATGACGCCGGTGGCCATCGCCTGCGAGAGCTCCGCCGCCTGGACGGTGACCGCCTGTGCGCCGACGAGCTCGGCGATGCGCGCCGTGGCCGGGCTGTAGGCGCGCCACTTCACGCCCTTGAGATCGGCTGCAGAGCTGATCGGCTTGTTGACGTAGATGCCCTGCGGCGGCCATGCGACCGTGTACAGCAGCATCATTCCCTGCTCGGCGAGCTTTTGCTCCAGGACCGGCTTGCTGGCCTTGTAGAGCTTCATCGCCGCGGCGTAACTGTCGGCCAGGAAGGGCAGGCCGTCGACGCCGTAGATCGGCCACTCGTTCGAATATGCCGTGAGCAGGATCTCGCCCATTTGCGCCTGGCCGCCCTGGACGGCGCGCTTGATCTCGTTGGCCTTGAAGAGCGATGCGTTGGCGTGGACCGTGATCTTCAGCTTGCCGCCGGTCGCCTTGTCGACGTCGTCGGCGAACCTCTGCAGGTTCTCGGTGTGGAAGTTGGTCGCCGGGTAGGCGGCAGGCAGATCCCACTTCGTCTGTGCCGAGGCGGCTGACGCGATGCCTGCGAGCGCCATGGCGGCGACGAAGCGCGAAGCGACCGACACGTGGCGGCGGAATAGATTCATGAAAGCTCCGGCGAAGGGTGGATGAAGCAGGCCAAAAGCATAGTGCGTGTGCCGCCGCAAGTGCATCGGTTCTTGCCCCAGCAGCTTGCGGTCGGGCTTGACACGGCGTTGCCGGCGTGAGGGACACTTCACCATGCGCACCGACCACACGCCTCGCTGGCAATTCTGGATCGACCGTGGCGGCACGTTCACCGACATCGTCGGCAAGCGTCCGGACGGCTCGCTGACGACACTCAAGCTCCTCTCCGACAACCCGGAGCAGTACCGCGATGCGGCCGTCGCCGGCATCCGGCGGCTGCTCGGCCTCGGCGCCACCGAGCCGATCACGGCCGACCGGGTCGAGAGCGTGAAGATGGGCACGACCGTCGCCACCAACGCGCTGCTCGAGCGAAAGGGCGAGCCGACGCTGCTCGTCATCACCAAGGGCTTTCGCGACGCGCTGCGCATCGGCTACCAGGAGCGGCCGAGGCTGTTCGAGCTGCACATCGTGCTGCCCGAGCTGCTCTACGCGCAGGTGATCGAGGCCGACGAGCGCGTCGGCGTCGACGGCGAGATCGTGCAGGCGCTCGACGAAGCGCGGCTTCGCGCCGATCTCGCCGCGGCGCGCGCGTCGGGCCTGACCAGCGTCGCCATCGTCTTCATGCATGGCTGGCGCTTCACCGCGCACGAACTGGCCGCGGAGCGGCTGGCGCACGAGGCCGGCTTTTCGCAGGTGAGCGTGTCGCATCGCGTCAGTCCGTTGATGAAGCTGATCGGCCGAGGCGACACGACCGTCGTCGATGCCTACCTGTCGCCGATCCTGCGCCGCTACGTCGACGAGGTCGCCGCCGAGATGCCCGGCGTGCGCCTCTACTTCATGCAGTCGTCCGGCGGCCTCGCCGAGGCGGGCGGCTTCCAGGGCAAGGACGCGATCCTGTCCGGGCCGGCAGGAGGCATCGTCGGCATGGCGCGCCCCGCACAGCTCGGGCTCGGCGATGCTGCCGAAGGCTTGCGCGTGATCGGCTTCGACATGGGCGGCACCTCCACCGACGTCAGCCACTACGCGGGCGAGTTCGAGCGCGCGTTCGAGACGCAGGTCGCCGGCGTGCGCGTGCGCGCGCCGATGATGGCGATCCACACCGTGGCCGCGGGCGGCGGCTCGATCCTGGCCTTCGACGGCGCGCGCTTTCGCGTCGGCCCGCACAGCGCCGGCGCCAATCCGGGCCCGGCATCGTACCGGCGCGGCGGCCCGCTCACCGTGACCGACGCCAACGTCGCGGTCGGCAAGATCCAGCCGGCGTTCTTCCCCAAGGTGTTCGGGCCGGCCGGCGACGAGGCGCTCGATGGCGACGTCGTGCGGGCGCGGTTCGCGGCGCTCTCCGCCGAGGTCGAGCAAGCGACCGGGGTGGCCCGCTCCGCCGAGGCCGTGGCCGAGGGCTTCATCGACATCGCCGTCGGCGGCATGGCCAACGCGATCAAGAAGATCTCGGTCTCGCGCGGCTACGACGTCACGCGCTACACGCTGCAATGCTTCGGCGGCGCCGGCGGCCAGCACGCCTGCCGCGTCGCCGATGCGCTCGGCATGTCGCGCGTCTTCGTCCATCCGCTGGCCGGCGTGCTCTCGGCCTATGGCATGGGCCTGGCCGACCAGGCGACGCTGCGCCAGGCGGCGATCGAGCTGCCGCTGGCGTCGGCCGGCCCGGCGCTGGCGACACGGCTCGACGCGCTCGCCGCCGAGGCCGAGGCCGAGCTCGAGCGCCAGGGCGTGCCGCGCCCGCACATCGTCGTCCACCGTCGGGTGCACGTGCGCTACGAAGGCACCGATTCGGCCATCGTCGTGCCGTACGGCGAGATCGACGCGGTGCGCGCCGCCTTCGAGTCGACCTACCGCCAACGCTTTTCGTTTCTCATGAGCGAGCGGCGTCTCGTCGTCGAAGCGGTCTCGGTCGAGGCCGTGGGCGCCGGCGACGCGCCGACCGAGGCGCACCGTCCGATCGAGGCGAGCGGTGCCGCGCCGGCCACGGCGCACGTGCGCCTGTTCAGCGAAGGGCGCTGGCACGACGCGGCGCTGGTCGAACGCGACGACGCCCGCCCCGGGCACGTCATCGACGGGCCGGCGATCGTCGCCGAGCGCAACGCGACGACCGTCGTCGAGCCGGGCTGGCGCGCGCGCATCACGGCGCTCGATCACCTCGTGCTCGAACGCGTCGCGCCGCGCGAGGCCCGTCGCGCCATCGGCACCAACGCCGATCCGGTGCTGCTCGAGGTCTTCAACCATCTGTTCATGAGCATCGCCGAGCAGATGGGGCTGCAGCTGCAGAACACCGCCTACTCCGTGAACATCAAGGAGCGTCTCGACTTTTCGTGCGCGCTGTTCGACGCCGACGGGAACCTCATCGCCAACGCGCCGCACATGCCGGTGCATCTCGGCTCGATGAGTGAGTCGATCAAGACCGTCATCGCCCGCAACGTCGGTCGCATGCAGCCGGGCGACGTCTTCGTTCTCAACGACCCGTACCACGGCGGCACGCACCTGCCCGACGTGACCGTCGTGACGCCGGTCTATCTCGATGGCGAGGGCCAAGGCCAAGGCGAAGGCGATGCGGGGCCGACCTTCTTCGTCGGCTCGCGTGGGCACCACGCCGACATCGGCGGCACGACACCCGGCTCGATGCCGCCGTTCTCGACGCGCATCGAGGAAGAGGGCGTGCAGATCGACAACGTCAAGCTCGCCTCGGGCGGGCGCTTTCTCGAGGCCGAGATGCGCGCGCTGCTGCGGAGCGGCGAGTATCCGTCGCGCAATCCCGAGCAGAATCTTGCCGACCTCAAAGCCCAGGTCGCCGCCAACGAGAAAGGCGTGCGCGAGCTGCACGCCATGGTCGCTCAGTATGGGCTCGGCGTGGTGCAGAGCTACATGCGCCACGTGCAGGACAACGCCGAGGAATCGGTGCGGCGCGTCATCACGAAGCTGAAGGACGGCGCGTTCTCGCTGACGCTCGACAACGGCGCGGTGATCGAGGTGGCGATCCGCGTCGATGCGCGGGCGCGCAGCGCCGAGATCGATTTCACCGGCACCTCGCCGCAGCTGACCAATAACTTCAATGCCCCGACCGCCGTGTGCATGGCCGCCGTGCTCTATGTCTTTCGCACCCTGGTCGCCGACGACATTCCGCTCAACGCCGGCTGCATGAAGCCGCTGAAGGTGATCATCCCCGAGCGCTCGATGCTGAATCCGCATCCGCCGGCATCGGTCGTTGCCGGAAATGTCGAGACCTCGACCTGCATCACCAATGCGCTCTACGGCGCGCTCGGCACGATGGGATCGTCGCAGGGAACGATGAACAACTTCACCTTCGGCAATGCGCGCCACCAGTACTACGAGACGATCTCCGGCGGCTCGGGCGCGGGCGACGGGTTCGCGGGCACGTCGGTCGTGCAGACGCACATGACCAATTCCAGGCTCACCGATCCCGAGGTGCTCGAGTTCCGCTTTCCGGTGCGCCTCGACAGCTACGCGATCCGGCCCGGCTCCGGCGGCCACGGCCGGTACGACGGCGGCGACGGTGCCGTTCGGCGCATGCGCTTCCTCGAGCCGATGACGGCCTCGATCCTCTCCAACAACCGGCACCAGGGCGCCTTCGGAATGGCCGGTGGCGGCGCTGGCGCGCCCGGCATCAACCGGGTCGAACGGGTGGGTGGCCGCATCGAGCTGCTCGATCACATTGCCAGCGTCGAGATGGACAAGGACGACGTGTTCGTGATCGAGTCGCCCGGCGGCGGCAGCTACGGCAGCGTGTCGTAGCTCGCGCGCGGCGCTGTCCGACAGGCTCGCCGCGCGTCGGGCGAGACACGCGTGTTTCCGCTGGCGGTCAATCATCACGAGCGCCAAGTGCTCTCCTGGAGCGTCATGCCGGGCGACGTCCCCCCCGAGATCGTGGGAGAGGCGGAGCGACTCGCGCTCCACATTGCGCACGCGCTGCAGCTCGAGGGTATTCTCGCCATCGAGATGTTTCTGCTCCAGGACGGACGACTCCTCGTGAACGAGCTCGCGCCGCGACCGCACAACTCCTTTCACGCGACCGAGCTCGCCTGTCCCACGAGCCAGTTCGAGCAGCTCGTTCGTGCCGTGTGCGACCTGCCGCTCGGTGCCGTGGAACCTGCGCGTCCCGCGGCGATCGTGAACCTCTTCGGCGACCTATGGGCGAACGGCAATACGCCGCATTTGGAGCGAGCGCTCGGCGTGTCGGGTACGCGGCTGTTTCTGTACGGAAAGG
>DAIMIM010000272.1:0-4926 GCA_036722755.1 Caldimonas sp.
GTCTGAAGCCGACATTCGTCGTCAAGGGTTGATCGGCCGTTTCTGGCCGGAAGTGGTCCTCGACCGGAGGTGCTTCGATCTCCATGGCGGAGCGCTTCTCCGCCAATTTCACCTGCTACGAGCCTCCACGACTTCACCTCACCCATCGTCCGACCCACCGAACGCGTATGGACGAGCCACACGCGAACGGCCCGCTTCGCCAAAGGTGGTACAGCGCACGAGGCATGAAGGAGGCGGCGCCGATTGACCACGTTGCCACCCCGCTAGCGCAGCCGGCATCTCGACACTCATGGCTGACCGGATCCGAGCGCCGCCCCGGTTTTTCGACTGTGCGATCGAGCGGTCGTCTCAACTCTCGGCGGCGTCCTCCCCTTTGGGGTTGCGCAAGTGCCTACCGCGGCGTACGGTTCGAGACCCTGAGTCGACTCGGGAGGATTCGCTGCGGTGCTCGAATTCGTCAAGAGCGGCTTCGACATGTCGGTGCGATTCCGCACGGAAGCGACCCGGGAAGTCAGGTCCCGGTCCAAGAAGGCGACCGCAGCCTGAACAGACCCTTGTCCCAATGATCCCGTCACGCTGACCAGCATCGTACCCACGGCTGAAGGCACCAACCACGCACGAAAATGAACCTCAACGACACCCCCGCCGCGCTGCTGATCCCCGCCGAATTCGAGGAGGGTCTCGCGCGCCAGCGCGCCGCCTACCTGGCCGAGCCGAACCCCAGCCATGCACAGCGCGTGGCCGACCTGAAGACCCTGGCGCGCATGCTCAAGGAGAACCAGGCCGCGCTCGTGGAAGCGATCGAGCGCGACTACACTAACCGCTCGGATTTCGAGACCCTGTTCGCCGAGTTCTTCGCCGTGCTCGACGGCATCCGCGACACCGCCAAGAAGGTCAAGCGCTGGATGAAGCCGACCAAGCGGCACGTCGACGTGATGATGTACCCGCTGGCGAAGAACCGCATCATTCCCCAGCCGCTGGGCGTGGTCGGCGTCATCGTCCCGTGGAACTTCCCGCTCTACCTGAGCATCGGGCCGCTGACGAGCATCTTCGCGGCGGGCAACCGGGCGATGGTCAAGATGTCGGAGAACTCGGCGAACCTGGCGCGGTTGCTGATGTCGCTGAGCCCGAAGTACTTCCCGGCCGACAAGCTGGCGTTCTTCGAAGACGGCGGTGGCCGCGGCCCGGCGTTCAGCGCCTTGCCGTTCGACCACCTGATGTTCACCGGCTCGGGCCAGACCGGGCGCGCCGTGATGGCCAGCGCCGCGCGCAACCTGACCCCGGTGACGCTCGAGCTCGGCGGCAAGTCGCCGGCGATCGTCGGCCCCGACTTCCCGATCAAGACCGCCGCCGAGCGGCTGCTGTGGGTCAAGATGTTCAACGCCGGCCAGGTGTGCCTGAGCGTCGACTACCTGTTCCTGCCCGAAGGTCGCGTCGACGAGTTCGTTGCCCACGCCAAGCGGCTGGTGGCCGAGCGCTACCCGGACATCAACGGCCCCGACTACACGTCGATCATCGACGAGCGTTCGTACCAGCGCCTGACCGCCACCCTCGACGACGCGCGCGCCAAGGGCGCGACGCTCATCAACCTGATGCCGACCCAGAAGCCCGACCCGGCGCTGCGCAAGTTCGTGCCGCACCTGGTGCTCGACGTCAGCGACGACATGGCGGTGATGCAGCGCGAGATCTTCGGCCCGATCCTGCCGATCAAGACCTATCGCGACGCCGAGGACGTGGTGCGCTACGTCAACTCGCACGACCGGCCGCTGGCAATCTATCCGTTCACCCACGACCGGGCGCTGCAGGACCTGCTCATCAACCGCGTGATGTCGGGCGGCGTCTCGGTCAACGAGGGGCTGATGCACGTGGCCCAGCACGACCTGCCGTTCGGCGGCGTGGGCGCCAGCGGCATGGGCCACTACCACGGCTACGAGGGCTTCACCACCTTCTCCAAGCTGCGCCCGGTGTTCTACCAGGCGCCGTTCTCGGCGATCCAGATGATGTTCCAGCCGCCCTACGGGACGCGCGCCGCGAAGATCATGAACTGGCTGATCAAGCTCAGGGGTTAGCGCCATGCGGCCTGCATATATCTCGATGCCGCACCAACGCGCATCACCATCCTCCAGGCGCCTCGGTGAGATGAGTCATGCCAGCCCTCTCAGTCCTCGACCTCGCAATGTTCGTGCTCAATCTGCCCGAACGCATTCGTGTCGGATTCACCGACAAGCTCCACGCGCGTCTCGCCGAAGGCCCGGGCGGGGCCGCCGAAATGGTGCCCGGGCAGCATCACCTGCGCCTTAACATGTACGTGGGTCAGGTGCAGGGGGGACAGATGAAGGTCATCGAGAACCTGGGCGTGATCGATCCCGGCGAGCGCGTACTAAGCGCGCAATGAGCAAGGAACCTGAGATGAAGCTCTACTACCACCCGGCCTCCACCGCGAGCCGGCCCGTGCTGCTCTTCGCTGCGGAGAGTGGGTTGGATCTCGACTTGAAGCTGGTCGACATCTTCAAAGGCGAGCACCTGCAGCCGGCTTATCGGGCGCTCAACGCGAACGCGCTGGTGCCGATGCTGGAGGACGGCGACTTTCGCCTCACCGAGAGCTCGGCGATCCTGAAATACCTGGCCGACAAGATTGACTCGCCGCTGTACCCCAAGGACCTGAAGCAGCGGGCCCGCGTCAACGAGCGCATGGACCTGGTTCAACACCCAACTGAGCCGCGATTACTGCTTCGGCCTGGTCTTCGCCCAGCTGCTGCCGCACCACAAGCGGCGCAGCGACGAGGCGCAGGCCGGCACGGTGCAGTGGGGCCAGGAGCGCTCGAAGGTATGGCTGCAAGTCCTCAACGACCACATCCTCGGCCCCGGGCACAACTACGTGTGCGGCGATGCGATCACCATCGCGGACTATTTCGGCGCCTGACTGCTCACCTTGGGCGAGGTGATCGGCTGCGAATTCGCAGACCATCCCTACGTGCAGGGCTGGCTGGCGCGCATCAAGGCGCTGAAGAGCTGGAAGTCGGTGAACGCCACGCTCGACGGGATCACCGCCGCGCACAAGGGCGAGTCGTTCGCGACCGTGTGAAGCGCCGGGGCGCGGGCGTTCAGAAGCCGAAGTCTTCCTTCGGCACAGCCCGTGCCTGCTCGCATTCGCGCCGGAAGTCGTAGGGCACTTCGCTCGCGCAGTCGGGCCACTTGCCGCTGGCGAGCCAGAACTCGACGAGTCCGAGCCGCGCGCACAACGGCGCGAAGCGCCGGTCGTTGCGCAGCTCGGGCATGCTGGCCTGGAACAGCAGCGCGGTGCGGTAGCCGTCGGGCCCCATGATGTCGTCGGCACGGCCGGCCGGCCCCAGGCGTGCGGCGTCGGCGGCGGCATAGGCCTCGTCGACCAGGCCCAGGTGGGCCGCGTACACGAGGCGTGACACGTCGACCCGGCCCGTCCTGCGAACATGCGCCGCGAGCGTCATCGTACCGGCTCCCACATCGAATGCAGGCACAAGGGCTCGGTCTTTAGCGACGGGGCGGCAAGGGCGCCGGTGCGAAGCAGCTCGAATGCCGCGCCACGAGCCAACATAGGGTCGCCCGCCGAGTACCGGCACTCGATGTGCGAGAGCGGAGTCGGCGCATCAACGAAGGCCAGCACGGAGCTCTTGAAGGTCTCGCTCAGCAGCGAGGAGGTGCGCGAGATGACGCCAAGCATGCGCAGCCAGTTGCCGACCCAGACCGAAGCGGCGGTCAACTCGGGTTGCGCGACGATGCGCAGCGCAACGCCTTCGTGATCGGCGGGCAGGTCTGCCGGCGTGTCGTGGCGCGCGAGAAGCACAAACTCCTGCGTCCGTTGTCGCTGTACCCAGAAGCTGATCAGGGGGCCGGCGTCATCGCCGCCGAGCCTGGTCGGACGCTCGCAGAACGAGGTTACGTCGGGGTCGGCCTCCAGCCGCACCCACTGCAGGAAGTCCAGGCGCGCAGCGAATTGAACGCGTCTGCCGAGCTTGGGGCTGTAGGCCTCGAGCAGGCGTGATCCAGGTGGCCGCACAAGGCCGCAGGGGCGGCTGAACCGTTGCGAATCCCTCATGGATTCAAAAGCCTACGGTGCCGGCAAGAATTTGAAGCTGCGAATTGACGGATTTACCTGCCGCAATTGCAGATTGACAAATTTACCTTCCGGACTGTGCGGGCAAATCTGTCACAACGCGAGGCCGCCTTCCCAGGTGAGGCAACGATTGCTGCGGTGACACACTTACCTTCCTCGACGACTGCCGCAGAACAGCCATGCTTTTCGACCCATAGCCCAAGGACGCATCAGATTTTCGAGATGGTTGTTGTCTATGGGTACGTTGCCGTCGCGCAGGTTGGCCGTCAGCGCGGCCTAGTGATTCAGGCTGTAGTCAAGCGCCTTGGCCGTTCCGCTTCCGTCGGGAACACGGTGGCGTTCCAGCGTCAACCAGGCGAACAGCGCCTCCCACAGAGGTTTTGCTCTGGCCTGTCTCTCGGCCAATCGCTCCTCAGCGGTTAGGTTTTGGAGCTCCCGCTCGACCCGGTAGATCCAGGCGATGCGCTGGATTGCTTGTTCTGCCACCGGACTCTGGTTGTCCTTGAGCAGCTCGTCGTACTTTCGTCTCGCGTGAGCCAGACAACCTGCGGCCTGGCGATCGTGGAGCGTGACGACGCTCTCATAAGCCTTGTACTCGTCGCGCACCAGCGTGCCCGACCATTCCTTGAGGAACGCGATCGGGTACTGTGCCCCGCGCCCCCTGGTAGGTGTAAAACTTGATGGCGAAGCCGCGTACGTCTCACAAGCCCTCAACTTCAATTCATTGACCAGGCGTTGCGCTTCGGACTTGAAACCGCCTTCATTAAAAGAGAGAAGTGTCATGAAAAGTGCCAAATTCATCTTAATGGCATTATTTACCGGTTTATTTTTAG
>DAIMIM010000273.1:0-4904 GCA_036722755.1 Caldimonas sp.
TGACGACATCGGGCCGCGCACCGCTGCAGCGCGCGGGCAGCATCGCCGCCGGCGGTCCGCCGCTCGCCGTGATCGACATCGCCGGCGCGCAAGCGGCGTTCGGCCTGGTCGGCCGCCTCACGCGCATCGACGTGCGGCTCGCACCCGGCGCGGATCGCGACGCGGCCATCCGCGACTGGCGCCTTCCGGTCGGCGTTCGCGCCGCGACCCCGGGAGAAGCCGAGCAGCGCATCTCGAACGTCTCGCGGGCCTACCGGGTCAACCTCACCGTCCTGGCCCTGGTCGCCATGTTCACCGGCGCATTCCTCGTCTTCTCCATCCTCTCGCTATCGGTCGTCCAGCGACAGCCACAACTGGCCCTGCTCGGCGTGCTCGGCCTGCCTGCACGCGGCAGGCTCCTGCTCGTGCTCGGCGAAGCGGCGCTGCTGGGGATCGCAGGCAGTGCGCTCGGCCTCGCATTCGGCGCCCTGCTTGCAGCGACGGCGCTGCGCCTGTTTGGCGGCGATCTCGGCGGCGGCTATTTCGCAGGCGTCGCGCCTTCGCTTCAGCTCGACCTTGCCGGGGCCGCGCTCTACGGCTCACTCGGTGTCGTCGCTGCGCTCGTCGGTGGCTGGCTGCCGGCGCGCGCGGCACAGACAATCGCGCCCGCGCAGGCGCTGAAGGGCCAGGTCGTGACGCACACGGGGCACGGCTCGCTCGTCGTCGGCGCCGGTGTGATCGGTCTGGGCGTTCTCCTCGCCCTGTTGCCGCCGATCGCGGGCGTGCCGCTCGCTGCCTATGCCTCGGTGGCCTGCCTGCTGATCGGCGGCATCGCCTGCGTGCCTGGCGGCATCGGGTTGCTGCTTGGCATGGTGCGCACGCCGCGCCATGCGCTCGCGTTGCTCGCCGTCGAGCGGGCGCGGCACGAGCGCGACAGCGCCACCGTCGCGGTCGCCGGCGTCGTCGCCAGCCTGGCGCTCTCGGTCGCCTTGACGGTCATGGTCGCGAGCTTTCGCGACGCCGTCACGCAGTGGCTCGACGTCGTCCTGCCCGCCGATCTCTATGCGCGCGCGTCGGTCGGGCCCGGCAGCGGCGATGTGACGGTCCTGCCGGCGCGAATGCCCGAACTTGCGCGTGGGCTCGCCGGCGTGCGGCGGGCCGAAGCGCAGCGCGTTGTCGCCGTGTCGTTCGATCCGACACGCCCTGCTGTCACGATGATTGCGCGGCCGCTCGACGATCCCGGCAAGCGCCTGCCGCTGGTCGGCGAGATCGTGCCGGCGCCGGCCGGTGCGACCGCGGTCTATGTGAGCGAGGCCGTGGTCGCGCTCTACGGCGTGCGCACCGGTGCGACCTTCGCGATGCCGTTACCCGACGGCCGACGCATCGATGTCTTTGTCGCCGGCGTCTGGCGCGACTACGCGCGCCAATCCGGCGCGATCGCCATCGATGCGCGCGACTGGCGTCGCCTCACCGGCGACTCGCGCGTCAACGACATGGCGCTGTGGCTGACCCCGGGCACGAGCGCGGCGGCCGTCGAAGCCGGCCTGCGCGAGATCGCGACCAGGCTCGACAGCGACGGCTCGTTGCTCGAGTTCGCGTCGCCGCGCGAGATCCGCGCCGCGTCGCTGCGCATCTTCGACCGCAGCTTCGCGGTGACCTATTGGCTGCAGGCGGTCGCGATCGCGATCGGCCTGTTCGGTGTCGCCGCGAGCTTCTCGGCACAGGTGCTGGCGCGACGCAAGGAGTTCGGGCTGCTCTCGCATCTCGGCCTGACGCGCCGGCAAATCCTCACCGTGGTCGCCACCGAGGGCGCGGTCTGGACCGGCGTCGGCGCGCTGCTCGGTCTCGGTCTCGGCCTGGCCGTGAGCGCGGTGCTGGTCGACGTCGTCAACCCGCAGAGCTTTCACTGGACGATGGACTTGCTGCTGCCCTGGATCCGGCTTGCCGCGCTCTGCGCCGCGGTGGTCGCCGCCGGCACGCTGACCGCGTGGCTCTCGGCGCGCGGTGCGATCGGCCGCGAAGTCGCCCTCGCGGTCAAGGAAGACTGGTGAGGCGCGCGACCTTCAGCGCGCGGACGTCGAGCCTGCCCCGCTCAGTTGGTGGCGAAGCAGTAGAGGCGCGCGTCGCCGCCGGTCGCCTTCAGCGCCTCGATGCCGCAGCCGCGCGACTGGTGCGACGAGTTCCAAGACTTCGCGGGCGCGCTGTCGTCGAGGCCGGTGCGGTCGCTGTGCCCGAGCATGGCAGCGCCTTCGCCGCTCTTGGTCCAGTTGCCGCAAGTCGTGTCGACGTTGCCGGCGATGGCGGTGCCATCGGGCTGCGAGCCGGTCAGGATGTCGTGCATGTTCGGCGTGTCGCCGCGGCCGTTGACGACCTGGCCCTTTTCGGTGAGCGCCGTCTGCTTGGTGAGGTTGTTGCTGCCGTGCAGATCCGTCACCGACTGGGCGATGACGACGCCCTTGGCGTTGCGCCACGGCCCCGTGCCGATCCGGTCGCGCGCATTGACGCCGGGCGTGCCGCCGCTCGCCACGGTGCTCAGGTAGGCATGCCAGGTGTGGCCGGTGGAACCGGCGGCACTTGCCCTCGCGCTGCACAGGGCGTCGGCGCCGGCGAGCCCGCCGAGGTCGGCACCCTTGCCGGAGCCGGCGCTCGTGACGAAGAAGGTCATGTCGTTGCGTGCGGTCATGGAGGCGCAAGCGACGAGGCCCACGGCAGCAGCGAGCATGACGGCGATGGTGATGTGGCGCATGGAAGCTCCTCGTTGGATGTCGTTCTGATCGGCTTCGCAGCGCGAAGCGACGGCGCAGACTAGTGCATCGGCCCGGCCGCTTTAATCGGCGTTGACCAAGCCCTGACGGCACCCGCGACTATGCGGCATCGCGCCGCGCGGCGTGCGATGCTCGGCGATGCTGACGCGACGCGCCCTGACGCTGGCCGGCCTGGCCGCGACCTTGCCCACGTTGCCCGGAGCTGCAACGTCGGTGGATACCGCCGCGGCGGAGATCGCGTGGCCGCGCGATTTCGGTGCGCATCCCGGCTCGCGGATCGAATGGTGGTACCTGACCGGCGCGCTCGCCGCCGGCGCACGCGAGTGGGGCTTTCAGATCACGTTCTTTCGTGCCGCCACTGGCATCGTCGGCGCCGAAACGAGTCGCTTCGCAGCGTCGGAGCTGGTCTTCGCCCATGCCGCCGTCACCGACCTGGAACATGGGCGGTTGCTGCACGATCAGCGCCTCGCTCGCAGCGGCTTCGGCATTGCCGGCGCGGCCAGCGGCGACACGCGCGTGACGCTGCGCGACTGGCATCTCGAGCGCAGCGGCGGCACGGGCGCGAGCCGCTATCGGGCACGCGCGGCGAGCGAGCGCGCCGGCTTCGCCTTCGACCTGCAGCTCGAGACGACCCAACCGGTGCTGCTCCAAGGCGCGCGCGGCGTCTCGCAGAAAGGCCCGGACCCGGCGCAGTCGAGCCGCTACTACAGCGAACCTCAGCTCGTGGCTCGCGGCACCTTGAGCGTCGGCGCCTCGGCGCCGGCCGCCGTCGCCGGCCACGCCTGGGTCGATCACGAATGGAGCGATTCGCTGCTCGACAAGAACGCGGTCGGTTGGGACTGGATCGGCATGAATCTCGACGACGGCGCGGCCCTCACCGCGTTTCGACTGCGCCGCGCCGATGCGACGATGCTGTGGGCCGGTGGCAGCTACCGCGCCAAGGGCGGGGCGACGCGCGATTTCGGTCCCGGCGAGGTTGCGTTCACCGCCGGCAAGACCTGGCGCAGCCCGGCCTCGAAGGCCGTCTACCCGACCCAGTGGACGATCGACACGCCGGCCGGTCGCTTCATGGTCGAGGCGATGCTCGATGACCAGGAGCTCGACAGCCGCGCCAGCACCGGCGCGATCTACTGGGAAGGGCTGTCGCGCCTGCTCGGCGCCGACCGCCGCGAGCTCGGTCGCGGCTATCTGGAGATGACCGGCTATGCGGAGCGCCTGAGGCTCTGACGCCTGAGGCCCGGGCGAGACGACGCGTTCAGTGCGCGCCGCCGGTACCCGCGGCGCCGCCAGGGATCGGGCGCGTCATCCAGACCATCAACAGCAAGGCCACGAAGAGCACCGCCGACAGCAGGAAGATGTCGGTGACCGCCATCGTGTAGGCCTGCTGGTCGACCAGGCGATTGACGGTCGCGAGCGCCTGGCTGCTGTCGTAGCCGCTCGCGCCGAGCTGCGACAAGGTCGCCGTCACCGCGCTGTTGCCGCGGTTGACGGTCTCGGCGATTTGCGCGTGGTGCAGGACGGCGCGGTCCTCCCACGCCGTCGTGAAGATCGAGGTGCCGATCGCGCCGGCCGTGATGCGCACGAAATTGCTGAGGCCTGCGGCAGCAGGCAGGCGATCGGGCGTCAGGCCCGAAAAGATGATCGCCTGCAGCGGAATGAAGAAGAAGGCCATCGCCGCGCCCTGCAGGAACGTCGGGATCAGGATGGTCTCGAAATCGGCCTGCACATTGAAGCGCGAGCGCATCCACAGGATCAGGCCGAAGCCGAGGAAGGCGACGGTGACGAGCCGACGCGGATCGATCTTCGAGACATTCTTGCCGACCCATGGCGAGAGGATGATCGCCAGCACGCCGACCGGCGCCATCGCCAGCCCGGCCCACGTCGCCGTGTAGCCCATGTATTGCTGCAGCCAGAGCGGCAGCAGCACGACATTGCCGAAGAAGAGGCCGTAGGCGACCGACAGCGACAGCGTGCCCATCAGGAAGTTGCGGCCTCCGAACAGGCGCAGGTCGACGATCGGGTTCTTCTCGGTCAGCTCCCAGGCGAGGAAGAAGGCGAAGCCGACGACCGCGGTGACGGCGAGCGCGACGATCTGCCCCGAGTTGAACCAGTCGAGCTCCTTGCCCTTGTCGACCATGATCTGCAGCGAGCCGACCCAGA
>DAIMIM010000274.1:0-2316 GCA_036722755.1 Caldimonas sp.
CCTCCGCTGCCGGCCTGGCGGCCGACAGCTCCCCCTTGACTTCACTGCGCCGGTCGCCCGACACCCTCGGCAGCAGGCGCCAGCCCTTCAAAACGATGAAGTCCAGAGTGCTAGCGCTGCTGCCACGAGCGCTGCGGCGGGTCGCTGTGTGGAGTGAAGTAAAGGGGGAGGACCGGGCGACAGCCCGGTCCGGAGGACATGAACGGAACACAGCGACCCGTCGCAGCGCTCGCGTGCTGAGCTTCGAGAGTCAGCTTTGCCGACAAGTCCCCTGAAGACTGCGACGATTCCTCGCCCGATCTTCGATTTGATGCGTTTGAATGCGAGTCCGTATGAGCGGTCTCAGCGCGCTGCGGTCGACGCGGCGGCGTCGCCGTGCAGTGGTGCAGGTTGCGCGGTCGGGAAACGCTTCTTCAGGGCCGCGAGAAACACGCCGAAGTCGATCGGCTTGGTCCAGTACTCGACGAAGCCGGCGGCAAGACCGCGCTCGATGTCTTCCGGCATCGCGTTGGCAGACAGGGCGATGCAGGCGATATTGCACGTCACGGGATCGGCGCGCAGGCGGCGCAGTACCTCGAAGCCGTCGAAGTCGGGAAGCTGCAGGTCGACCAGGACGAGATCGGGACGCATGTGCCGGGCCCGCGCCACGCCGCTGGCGCCAGTCGGCTCGGAGGAGATCGCCAGACCACCGACGCTGCGCACCAGCTCCTCGACGAGGAGCACGTTGACCTGGTTGTCCTCGATGTAGAGCACCTGGCCGGGGCGCTGCGGCATCGCCTCGTGGACGCCGGTGTCGACCGGCTCGACCGGCTCGCTCGACGCGGCCAGCGCGTCGCCTTCGGCCTTCGGCAGGCTGACCTCGAAGACGGTGCCCGTGCCTGGCATGCTCGAGACGGAAATGGATCCGCCCATGCCGGCGACCAGCGCTTTGACGATCGTCAGGCCGATGCCCGTGCCTTCGATGCCTTCGCTTTCGGCACCGAACCGGTTGAACGGCTCGAACAGGCTGGCGAGCTGTTTCGCGTCGAGCCCACGGCCGGTGTCGCGGACGCCGAGGACGGTGGTCTCGCCGGCCAGGCGCGACTGCACGACGACGCGGCCGCCGCGGCGGTTGTACTTGATGGCGTTGGACAGCAGGTTGATCAGCACCTGGCGCAGCCGCGTCGGGTCGCCGCTGGCGACGCCTCCGACGGCGCCGATCTCGACCTTCACGCCGTGCTGGGTCGCCAGCGATTCGACCAGCGGCACCGACTGCCGGATCAGCGTGTCGAGATCGACCGGCTGGTGCGCGAGCTTGAGCTGGCCCGACTCGAGGCCCGACAGATCGAGCACGTCGTTGATCAGCGACAGCAGGTGATCGCCCGCAGCGCGAATGTGGCCAAGCTTGGTGAGCTGGCTCGCCTGGGCCGAGCGACGCGCCTCGATCTGCAGCAGCTGCGTGAAGCCGAGCACCGCGTTCAGGGGCGTGCGCAGCTCGTGACTCATGCGCGACAGGAACTGCGACTTGGCGTGCACTTCGCGCTCGACCAGCGCCGCCTGTTGGCGAACGCGCTCTGCCTCCTTGGCCTCGGTAACGTCCCAGTTGACGCCGACGCGCCGGGTGGTGCGGCCCCGGTCGTCGAGAACGGCGGCAGAGCGCGAGGCGAGCCAGCGATAGCTTCCATCGGGAAAGCGGACGCGAAACTCGTAGGCCGCCGGCAGACCGCCGTCCGGCTCTCCGGAAGCCGAATCGAGGACGTGGCCGACGTCGTCCGGATGGACGATGGCCATCCGCTCCTCGCGCGACAGGGTGCGCTCGCGCGGCTCGAGCCCGCGCAGCTGGAACATCTGCTCGTCCCATAGCTCGGGCGTGCCGTCGACGCGCGCCTCCCAGGTGCCGATGCCGGCATAGCGCGTGATCAGCGAGACGCGCGCGCTCGCGTCGCGCAGCGCGTCGAGCGCCGCATGGTGTTCGGTCACGTCCATGGCGATGCCGAGGAAGCGCCGCCGATCGATGGCCGCCCGATCGCGATCGGCGCGCATCACGACCCAGCGCACGCTGCCGTCGCGACGCAAGGTCCGGAACTCGAGTTCGAACGGGCCCTCGCCCTTGGACAGGTAGGCATAGGACTGGCTGCTGACGCGGTGCCGATCGTGGGGATGCACCGAGACGCGAAGCCACTCCGAATAGCTCGGAACGACCGGGAACGTGAAGCGGTCGAACAGCGCGAACATCTGGGCGTTCCAGTCGGCCTCGGCTGGGTCTCCCGTCGTCGTCCACAGTCCGAGGCCGGCCGCCTGGGAAGCCGCCTCGAGCCGACGAGCGAGTGCGTCGGC
>DAIMIM010000274.1:2326-4859 GCA_036722755.1 Caldimonas sp.
CGCCGCTGCTCGCCCCGCTCGGTCACGTCCAGCGCGACGCCGACGAAGGCGATCGGCTGGCCGCGCTCGTCGCGCTCGACGACGCGTCGCGTCATCACGAAGCGGTAGGTCCCGTCGAGTCGGCGGTAGCGCGCCTCCATGTCGGTCGGACGATCGGAGAGCATCGCTTCCTCGGCCGATGCCATGACGAGCGGAATGTCGTCCGGATGGATGAACGAGCGCACCTCCTCGATCGACAGTCCTTCCGGGCGCGGCTGCATCTGCAGCAGCTCGAAGGCGCGATCGCTGTAGTGCATGCGCTGGGTGCGCAGATCGTGCCGCCAGATCGCGATCTTGCCGAGCTCGACCGCCATCGTCAGCTGGGCGTTGATGTCGCCGAGCGCGCGGGCCGCATCGAAGACCTCGGTGTCGTCCATCATGATGCCGACGGCGCGGTCGGGCATACCGTTCGGGCCGTTCTTGACTTCCCATTGCGAGTGGATCCAGCGCGTCCGCCCGTCGGCGGCATGGATGACGCGATAGCGCTGCGCGTAGCGGCCGGCCCGCTTGGTCGACTCGGTGTAGTTCATCTTCACCCGGTCGTCGGGGTGGATGCGCTGGATCGCCGCATCGAAGGTCGGCGTGCCGGCCGCCGGATCGAGGCCCCAGAAGCCGAAGACATGCGCATCCCAACGGCCTTCGCCGGAAGGAATCTTGCGCTCCCACAAGCCGAGCCGGCCGAATTCCTGGGCAGTGTCGAGGAGCTCTCCCTGGCGCCGCGCCTGGCTGGCCAGGAAGCGCGTCGAGCTCACATCGGTGAAGGTCCAGAGCATGCGCGTGTCGAGCCGGCTGGCGCGCGCATCGACCCAGAGCGCGGCGCCGTCGGCGGCACGCAGCTGCAATGCGACGGCATCGAGCTCGCCGGCGTCGAGGGCCGCGATCAGTCGTCGGCGCGTCGTCTCGCCGGCAGTTCCATCGGGGGCGACATCGGCCAGCATCGCGGAGCTGTCCGCGACCAGGCCGGTGGCGGCGACGAAACGCTGGTTGGCCCACTCGAGGCGACCTTCGCTGTCGCTCACCGCCGCCAACTCGAGGCTTTGCGCCAGAAGCGCATGCAGCACGTCGTCGGGCGCGGATCGCTGCGGTGGCGGTGGGTCTCGGTCGCTCATTGGAGTACCTGCGTGCTTCGCACTCCGATATGCGCCTTTGGGCGGACCGGCGAGCTCATGGCCCGCGTCGGGCCGTCACGAGAAGCGCTGGGCTGGAAGCGGCGAAGTCTAGCTGTCGCGCGTTGGCTTGACGCCGTCCCGGCTCAGGCTTCCGCGACCTGCAGCACGAGCTTGCCGAAGTTCTCGCCCCGGAACAGCCGAAGCAGAGTTTCCGGAAAGGTTTCGAGGCCGATCACGACATCTTCGCGGCTCTTCATGCGCCCGTCCTTGAGATAGCCCGCCAGCTCGGCGACGGCTGCGCCGAAGCGGTCGGCGTAGTCGAAGACGACGATGCCTTCCATGCGGGCGCGATTGACCAGCAGCGACAGGTAGTTGGCCGGGCCCTTGACCGGCTCGGTGTTGTTGTACTGGCTGATGGCGCCGCAAATGACGATGCGGGCCTTGCGGTTGATGCGCGTCAGCACGGTGTCGAGAATCTCGCCGCCGACGTTGTCGAAGTAGACGTCGATGCCGTTCGGGCAGCTCGCCTTGAGGCCGTCCTTCACCGAGCCGGCTTTGTAGTCGACGCAGGCGTCGAAGCCGAGCTCCTCGACGACCCAGCGGCACTTCTCCGGGCCGCCGGCGATGCCCACGGCGCGGCAGCCCTTCACTTTGGCGAGCTGGCCGACGGTTTGGCCGACCGCGCCGGCGGCGCCGGAGACGACGACCGTCTCGCCGGCTTTCGGCTGGCCGACCTCGAGCAACCCGAAATAGGCGGTCATGCCCGGCATGCCGAGCACGTTCAGCCACTGCGTCATGGTGCCGATGCCGAGGTCGATCTTCACGAGCGCCGATTTGGCGAGCTGCGCGTTGTCGAAGCGCGCGTATTCCTGCATGCCGAGCGCGCCGCTGACCCGGTCGCCCACCGCGAACTTCGCATTCCTCGATACGATGACCGTGCCGATGCCTCCGGCGCGCATGACCTCGTCGATCCCGACCGGGGCGATGTAGCTCTTGCCCTCGTTCATCCAGCCGCGCATGGCCGGATCGAGCGACAAGGCGAGCGTCTTGACGAGCACGCTGCCTTCGTCTGGCTCGGCGACCGGCTCGGCGGTGAAGCTCCAGTCGGCGCGAACCGGCAGGCCGCTCGGGCGGCGGGCAAGGCGGATCTGGTGGTTGGTCAAGGCGTTGTCGGTCATGCGTCGTCTCCTCGAAGAAGCGAGGATCTTAGGCGCGGCCGTGGCGAGCCGCCGAGGCAAAAAAAGCCGCGGCGAACCGCGAAGGCAAAAAAAAGCCGCGGCGAACCGCGGCTTTCCCGATCGGGCTCGCGCCCGACGGTTTGGCTTACGCCAGGACGCGAATGTTCGCGGCCTGCAGGCCCTTCTGGCCTTGCTTGACTTCGAATT
>DAIMIM010000275.1:0-4809 GCA_036722755.1 Caldimonas sp.
CGAAATCGGAGCCGAAGAAGTGACAGGCACCCTCTCCCGCGTGCGGGAGAGGGTGGGGGGTGAGGGCGAGGCGCCGCAACCCTCACCCCAACCCTCTCCCGCAGGCGGGAGAGGGAGCTATCTGCGACTCGAAGGCATCCGCAAGTCGTTCGGAAGCTTCCAGGCGCTGCGCGACATCGATCTCGCGATCACGCGCGGCGAGTTCGTCTGCTTCCTCGGACCCTCGGGCTGCGGCAAGACCACCTTGCTGCGCATCATTGCGGGCCTCGAGACGCAGACGGCCGGCCGCATCCTCCAGGGCGAGCGCGACATCTCGCTGCTGCCTCCGGCGGAGCGCGACTACGGCATCGTCTTCCAGTCGTACGCGCTGTTCCCGAATCTCTCTGTCGCCGACAACGTCGCCTACGGCCTCGTCAACCGGCGCGAGTCGAGAGGCAAGATCGCGGCGCGCGTCGACGAGCTGCTGACGCTGGTCGGGCTGCCCGGCAGCAACGCGAAATTTCCTTCCCAGCTCTCCGGTGGCCAGCAGCAGCGCATCGCGCTGGCGCGCGCGCTCGCGACCGCGCCGGGGTTGCTGTTGCTCGACGAGCCGCGCTCGACGCGCTAGAGCGCGTCCGCTTGCGCCAGGAGATCCGCTCGCTGCAGCAGACGCTCGGCGTGACGACCGTCATGGTCACGCACGACCAGGAAGAGGCGCTCTCGGTGGCCGACCGGATCGTCGTCATGAACCACGGCGCGATCGAGCAGGTCGGCACGCCGCTGCAGATCTACCGCGACCCGGCGACGCCCTTCGTCGCCGATTTCGTCGGCAAGATCAACGTGCTGGCCGGACGGCTGCGCCCGGGCCGCGACCTGCGCATCGGCAGCAGCCGCTTCGCCTGCGAGCGCGACACCGACATCGAGTGCGAGGTCAAGGTCTACCTGCGGCCCGAAGACGTGCTGGCGCGGCCGATCGACGCCGGCGACGTCAACGTCTTCGACGGCGCCATCGACAAGATCGAGTTCCTCGGTTCCTACTGCCTCGTCCGGGTCAGCGCCGAAGCGATCGGCAGCGAGCCGATCACCGTCTATCTCTCGCTCAACTACCTCGCCGAGCAGGGGCTCGCGGTGGGCAGCCGCCTGCCCCTGAAGGTGCTGCCCGAGCGGATGCGGTTCTTCTAGCGTCGCGGCGCCAGCGTGTCCGCCGTCCTTCCGCTGATCGCCGGTCGCGCCGTGCGCCTGCGTGCGCACTGGACCGACCGGATCGCGCACGCCGTGATGCTGCTGATCGTCCTGGCGCTGGTCGTCTTCCTGGCCTTGCCGCTGGCGACGATCCTGGCGAAAGCGCTGCAGGATGCCGACGGCGCCTGGGTCGGCCTGGCCAATTTCGCGAGCTACCTGCAGACGCCGTCGCTGCTGCAGTCGTTCGTCAACAGCGTCTGGGTCTCGGTGCTGGTCACGCTCGTCGCCGTGCCGCTGGCGTTCGGCTTCGCCTATGCGCTGGCGCGCAGCTGCATTCCAGCCAAGCCGGCCTTTCGGACCATCGCGCTCGTGCCGCTGCTCGCGCCGACGCTGCTCTCGGCGATCTCGCTCATCTACTGGTTCGGCAACCAGGGCGCCGCGCGCGGCCTGATCCGCGCGCTCGGCTTCGAGAACATCTACGGCGCGCCGGGCGTCGTCGTCGCCGAATGCTTCGCCGTCTTTCCGCACGCGCTGATGATTCTCGTCAGCGCCCTGGCGCTCGCCGACGCGCGCCTCTACGAAGCGGCGAAGGCGCTCGGCACGTCGCGGCGGCGCACCTTACTCACGATCACGCTGCCGGGCGCGAAGTACGGCCTCATCTCGGCGGCGCTGGTCTGCTTCACGCTGGTCATGACCGACTTCGGCATTCCGAAGGTGATCGGCGGCGACTTCAATATGCTGGCGACCGACGTCTTCAAGCTCGTCATCGGCCAGCAGGATTTCCAGCGCGGCGCCGTCGTCGGCCTGCTGCTGCTGACGCCGGCGGTGCTGACCTTCGGCGTCGACTGGCTGGTGCAGCGCAAGCAGACGGCGATGCTCACGGCGCGCGCCATTCCCTACGCGCCGTCGCGTTCGCGCGGCTTCGATGCGCTCATGCTCGGCTACGTCGGCATCGTCAGCGCGCTGATGCTGGCCATGCTCGGCATGGCGATCTTCGCCTCGCTGGCGACCTACTGGCCCTACAACCTGGCGCCGACGTTCAAGCACTACACGCTTGGCCTCGTCGATGCCGAAGTGGGGCCGGCGTTTGTCCAGAGCTTCGAGCTTGCATCCGGCACCGCCTTCTTCGGAACCATCGTCGTCTTCGTCGGCGCCTACATGCTGGAGAAGACGCGCGGCATGGAGCCGCTGCGCCCCATCGTGCGCATGCTGTCGATGCTGCCGATGGCCGTGCCCGGGCTGGTGCTCGGCCTCGGCTACATCTTCTTCTTCAATGCGCCGGGCAATCCGCTGAACGGCCTCTACCAGACCATGACCTTGCTCATCGTCTGCACGATCGTCCACTTCTACACGACCGGGCATCTCACGGCGGTCACGGCGCTGAAATCGCTCGACGCCGAGTTCGAGGCGGTGAGCGCCTCGCTGAAGGTGCCGTTCTTCACGACCTTTCGCCGTGTCACGCTGCCCATCTGCACGCCGACGCTGGTCGACATCGCGCGCTACTTCTTCGTCAATGCGATGACGACGATCTCGGCAGTCGTCTTCCTGTATTCGCCGGACACCAAGACCGCGTCGATCGCCATCCTCCGGCTCGACGAAGCCGGCGAGGCGGGCGCTGCGGCGGCTTGCTGCATCCTCATCACCGTGGCCTCGACCGTGGTGACGCTGCTCTTCGCGCTGGCAGGATGGTGGGTGGGGCGGCGCACGCAAGCCTGGCGCGGCGCCGCTCCGGCATGACCGACGATTGATTCGACACCGACGAGAACCGAAAGCGAACCGATGCAGCACGACGCCATCCTCCTCACACCCGGACCGCTGACGACGACCGAGCGCACCAAGCGCGCCATGCTGCACGACTGGGGCTCGTGGGATGCGTCGTTCATCGCCGTCACCGCCGAGCTACGCAAGCAATTGATCGCGATCGTCCACGGCGAGGGCACGCACGTCGTCGTTCCCCTGCAGGGCAGCGGCACGTTCTCGGTCGAGGCCGCCGTCGCGACGGTCGTGCCCAGGAGCGGCCACGTGCTGGTGCTCGACAACGGCGCCTATTGCAAGCGCCTGGGCAAGCTGGCGACGCTGATGGGCCGGCGCACGACGATCCTGCCGCACGCCGAGGACGCGCCGGTCTCGCCGGCCGAGCTCGAGACCGCGCTCCTCGCCGATGCGAGCATCACGCACGTCGGCTTCATCCATTGCGAGACGGGAACCGGCGTCGCCAATCCGCTGCGGGCGGTGGCCGACGTTTGCGCCAGGCACGGCAAGGGCTTGATCGTCGACGCGATGAGCTCGTTCGCGGCCTTGCCGATCGACGCCCGCGAGATCCGCTTCGATGCGCTCGTCGCCGCCAGCGGCAAGTGCCTCGAAGGCGTGCCCGGCATGGGCTTCGTCGTCGTCCGGCAAGCGGTGATCGACGCCGCGGCCGGCAATTCGCATTCGCTGGCGATGGACCTGCACGACCAGCATGTCTACATGGAAAAGACCGGCCAGTGGCGCTTCACGCCGCCGACCCACGTGGTCGCGGCGCTCGCCGAGGCGATGCGCCAGTTCGTGGAAGAGGGCGGCCAGCCGGCGCGGCTGGCGCGCTACACGGCGAACTGCGAGACGCTCGTCACGGGCATGAAGGGGCTCGGCTTCGAGCCATTCCTGAAGCCCGAGATCCAGGCGCCCATCATCCTGACCTTCCATGCGCCAGCCGATCCGAAGTACGCCTTCAAGGCCTTCTACGATGCGGTGAAGGCGCGCGGCTTCATCCTCTATCCGGGCAAGCTGACGCAGCAGGAGACCTTCCGCGTCGGCTGCATCGGCGCGATCGGGCCGGCGCAGATGACCGAGGCCGTCGCCGCCGTCGCCGGTGCGATGCGCGAGATGGGAATCGCCAGCGGCGCGCCGGCCCAGCAGTGAACCGATTGCGGTCGCCTGGCGGCATGCGAACAAACCCCGTGGGCGCGACAATCCGCCGATGACCACGCCCACGCCCGAACACCCCGCGCTCACGGCCGTCCGCAAGAGCGGCAGCGACAAGGTCAAGGTCGCCGTCAGCGACATCGATGGCGTGCTGCGCGGCAAGTACCTCCATCTCGACAAGTTCCTCGGTGCGGCCGAGCCGCCGCCGGGTGGAGGCTTCGGCTTTTGCGACGTCGTCTTCGGCTGGGACATGACCGACCGGACCTACGACAACGCGACCCACACCGGCTGGCAGCACGGCTTTCCCGATGCGCTCGCCCGCCTCGACCTGGCGACGCAGCGCAATGTGCCGTGGGACGGCAACGTGCCTTTCTTCCTCGGCGAGTTCGTCACCCCCGAGGGCGAGCCCTCGCCGATCTGCCCGCGCCAGACGCTCAAGCGCGTTCTCAAGCGTGCCGAGAAGATGGGCTTTTCCGCGATGTGCGGAATGGAATTCGAGTGGTTCAACTTCGTCGAGACACCGCAGAGCTGGGCCGCCAAGCAGGGCGTCGGCCCTACGCCGCTGACGCCGGGCATGTTCGGCTACTCGCTGCTGCGCATGAACCATCGCCGCGACTTCATGAACGCGCTGATGGACGAGATGCTGGCCTTCGGCGTGCCGATCGAGGGCCTGCACACCGAGACCGGACCGGGCGTCTACGAGGTGGCGATCGCCTTCAGCGAGGCGCTCGAGCAGGCCGACCG
>DAIMIM010000276.1:0-4807 GCA_036722755.1 Caldimonas sp.
ATGTGGCTCTGCCCCTGGAACTGCATGTCGGCACGATGCAGCGTCTCGATGCGCTCGACGGCGACGTTCTCGCGCGCGATCAACGCCTGTCCGCTCGCGATCTGCGCCGCGAACACCTCGCCGACCCGGCTGTCGTCGAGCGCCTCGAGCGGCTGGTTCACGGTGGCGACGAAATCGTGGCGCAGGTCGGCGACGACGCAGCCGAGCGCGTTCGTCAAGCCCGGTCGCGCCGGGATCAGCACCTTGGGAATGCCGAGCTCGCGCGCCAGCGCCGCCGCGTGCAGCGGCCCGGCGCCGCCGAAAGCGAACAGGGCGAAGTCGCGCGGATCGTGGCCGCGCGCCAGGCTCACCATGCGGATGGCGCCGGCCATGCGGTCGTTGGCGATGCGCACGATGGCCGCCGCCGCCTGGGTCGCATCGAGGCCGAGCGGTGCGCCGACCTGCGCGAGCAAGGCGTCGCGAATCGCCTCCATCGACACCGCCTGCTCGACCGCGAGGAGGCGCTCCGGATCGAGCCGCCCGAGCACGAGATTGGCGTCGGTGATCGTCGGCCGCGTGCCGCCGCGGCCATAGCAGATCGGGCCCGGCACCGCACCGGCGCTTTCCGGACCGACACGGAGCATGCCCGACGCATCGACCGAGGCGATCGAGCCACCGCCGGCACCGATGGTGTGCACGTCGACCATCGGCACGTGGATCGGCATCGCGTACTCGAGCTCGAGGTCGCTCGAGACCTGTGGCATGCCGCCCAGCACGAGCGCGACGTCGCTCGAGGTGCCGCCCATGTCGTAGGTGACGACATTGGCGAACTCGCCGGCGAACGAGCCCGCCTGCATCGCCGTCGCCGCGGCGGCGATGACACCCGAGGCCGGCCCCGACATCACGGTGGCGACCGCATGCTCGGCGACGACCCGCGACGACACCGTGCCGCCGTTGCCCTGCATCACCAGCAGCTCGCGCGCGAAGCCGCGCGCGCCGAGCTCGGCCTGCAGGCGCTCGATGTAGCGATGCAGCACCGGCTGGATCGCGGCGTTGACGGCCGCCGTCGTGCCGCGCTCGTACTCGCGGTACTCGGCGACGATGCGGTGCCCGGCCGTCACATAGCGGTTCGGCCAGACCTCGCGCACGATCTCTTCGGCGCGCAGCTCGTGGGCCGGATTCAGGTAGCTGTGCAGGAAGTGGATGACGACGCTTTCCGCGCCGAGCGCGACGAGCTGGCTGGCGGCGGCCTCGACCTGGGCGTCGTCGAGCGGCACCAGCACCTGTCCTTCGGCATCGATCCGCTCGTCGACCTCGAGCCGCAGATGGCGTTCGACCAGTGGCACGAACTTTCCCTTCAGTCCGTACGGCGTCGGCCGGGTGCGTCGGCCGAGCTCGAGGACATCGCGAAAGCCCATCGTGGTGATGAGCCCGACCTTCGCGATCTTGCGCTCGAGCATGGCGTTGGTCGTCGTCGTCGTGCCATGCACGATCGCTTCGAGCTCGGCCGGATCGACACCGGCCGCATCGAGCGCGGCGAGGACGCCGAAGGCCTGGTTGTGCGCCGTCGTCGGCACCTTGGCAATGCGCACCTCGCCGGTCGCGTCGTCGACGACGATCAGGTCGGTGAAGGTGCCACCGACGTCGATGCCTGCGATGCGGCTCATCCGCGCTGCCCGCTCGTCATTTGTCGATGGCGACGACGTGCGCCTGGATCTTGCCGTCGACCGCGCCGGACCCGAACCGCCCGGCGAGCGCTTCGGTCGCAACCTGGACGGCCCTGTCGAGCTGCGACCGGTCGCGCGACTCGATCTCGCTGCGCAGTGGCGTGCCCAGGCAATACGCCCTGGCCGCGTCGCGGGCCGACGGCGCGCGGCTGCGCGCAGACACCGTGCTCGTTCGCGGCGCAGCGGCGAAGCCTGCGTTGCCCAGGTCCCGCGCGATCGTCGCCAGGTCGTTGTAGCCATGCGGAACCCGCGCCATGAAGAGCGGCGGATCGTCGGGGAAGAGAGCTCGCAAGGCGGTCGTCACGGTGTCGGCGAATTCGTTGTCCTCGATCCGATCCCACACGTTGAAGAGGAAGACGCCGCCGGGAGCGAGCACGCGACGCGCTTGCGAGAACGCCTTGGCCTTGTCCGGAAAGAACATGGCGCCGAACTGGCAGACGACGGCGTCGAAGCTGCCGTCCGGAAAAGGAAGGTCCAGGGCATCGGCCTGACGCCATTCGACGCTGCGCGCGGTGCCGACCGCGATCGCCCGGTCCAGCATCGGTTGGTTCAGATCGGTCGCCACGATCGACGTGCCGGCTGGCAACACGCCGGCCAGCTGCCGCGTCACGACGCCCGTGCCGGCCGCCACTTCGAGCACGCGCGCCGGCAGGCGCGCCGCCAGCCGGGCGACGATGTCGACGGCATAGGGCTCGAAGATCAAGGGAACCAGAAGCGTCTCGTACAGCTCGGGAATCGAGCCTGCGAACGCCGTGTCTGTCTCGGGATTGTTCATACGTCTTCTTCGCGGGTCGGTTGTCTAGACGCTCAGGTGGGTGCGCAGCAGCGTCTGATCGTTCATCAGCGCGTCCATCGACCCCTCGAATTTCACCTCGCCCTTCTCGAGCACGACGGCACGGTCCGAGACGAGCTGCGCGAAATGCAGGTTCTGCTCCGAGAGCAGGATCGCCACGCCGGCGGCCTTGAGCGCGACGATCATGCGCGCCATCTCCTCGACGATGATCGGCGCCACGCCTTCCGACGGCTCGTCGAGCAGCACCAGGTGGGGGTTGCCCATCAGCGTGCGCGCGACCGTCAGCATCTGCTGCTCGCCGCCGCTCATGCGGCCACCCGGACGGTCGGGCATCGTGCCGAGATTCGGAAACAGCGCATAGAGCTTGTCCTCGGTCCAGGTCGGCGCGCCGTCGCGGGCCGGCTGGCGAGCCACGGCGAGGTTCTCGCGCACCGTCAGATCGGTGAAGACGCGCCGGTCCTCGGGCACCCAGCCGAGACCGAGCCGGCCGATGCGGTACGGCGGCATGGTCGAGATGTCGTGGCCGCGAAACACGACCCGACCGCGCCGTTTCGCCATCAATCCCATGATGGTCTTCATCGTCGTCGACTTGCCCGCGCCGTTGCGCCCGACCAGCGCGACGCATTCGCCGGCGCCGACCGCGAGCGACACGCCGTAGAGGATCTGTGCCTGGCCATACCAGGCGTCGAGCGCCTGCACGTCAAGCAATTCCCGGTACCTCCGTGCGCTGCGACGGCGCGGCGGCGTGCGAGCGCAGCACCGGCTTGCCGAAGGTCAAGCCGCCGCCGAAATACACCTCGCGGACCCGTTCGTCGTCGCGCACCTCGGCCGGCGTGCCCTCGGCGATCAGCTCGCCGCGCGCCAGCACGATGATGCGGTCGGCATGCGCGAACACCACGTCCATGCTGTGCTCGGTGAAGAGAACGCCGATCGATTGCTCGTGCGCCAGGCGTCTCGCCAGCGCCATCAGATCGTTGCGCTCGCGCGGCGCCATGCCGGCGGTCGGCTCGTCCATGAGAAGAAGCCTCGGCTTGTGCGCGAGCGCGATCGCCAGCTCGACGCGCTTGACGTCGCCGTAGGCGAGCACGCTGGTCGGCCGATCGGCGTGCGCCGCCATGCCGACGCTGTCGAGCAGCGCCAGCGCCTCGTCGCGGCATTGCATGCGCGCCGGGCGCCAGAAGCGGAGCACGCGGCCGGCATGCGACAGCAGCGCCAGCTGCACGTTCAGGGCGACGGTGAGCGAGGCGAAGGTCTCGGCGATCTGGAAGGTGCGGCCGACGCCGTGGCGCCAGATCGCGTCGGGCCTGAGGCCGATCAGCTCGGTGCCGCCGAGCAGGACCGAGCCGGCATCGGGCCGGAGCTGGCCGCCGACGATGTTGAAGCAGGTCGTCTTGCCGGCGCCGTTCGGGCCGATCAGCGCGAGCATCGTGCCGGCCGCGAGGTCGAAGCTGACGTCGGCGACGGCGCGAATGCCGCCGAACGATTTCGAGAGATGGCGCACCGCGAGCAGAGTCGCTCCCTCTCCCGCATGCGGGAGAGGGCTGGGATGAGGGTTCGCACCGTGCATCCCCTCACCCCAGCCCTCTCCCCGCGGCGCGGGGCGAGGGGGTCGAAAGGTCGTCGCGGAGAAAGAGCCTTCTCAAACCGCCGGCGATGCCGAGCGGAAAGACCAGCACTAGGGCGAGCATGACGATGCCGAGCAGCGCCCGCCAGTAGTCGGTCTGGCGCGCCACGGTGTCTTGCAGCCACGTGAAGAGCGCGCCGCCCACCCACGGCCCGGTCACCGCCTGGACGCCGCCGAGCAGCACCATGACGAGGCCGTCCACCGACTTGCCGATGCCGAGCGTCTCCGGCGAGATCGTGCCCTTGGCGAAGGCGAAGAGCGAGCCGGCCAGTCCGGCCAGCGTGCCGGCGATGACGAAGGCGAGCCATTGGAGGCGTGGCACGCGGATGCCGATCGCCGCGGCACGCAATGGCGAATCGCGGCTCGCGCGCAGGGCCACGCCGAACGGTGCGTGCAGCATGCGCACCAGCAGGCCGCAGCCGGCGGCGACGACGGCGAGCGTGAGCAGGTAGTACGCCGGCTTGGGCGCCAGCCAGGCCGACGGCCAGATGCCGACCAGGCCGTTGCTGCCGCCGGTGAGCGCGTCCCACTGGAAAACAACCGACCAGACGATCTGCGCGAAGGCCAGCGTCAGCATCGCCAGGTAGACGCCCGACAGCCGCACGCAAAACCAGCCGAAGACGAACGCACCGAGCGCGGCGAGCAGCGGCGCGAGCACGAGCGAGATTTCCATCGGCAGGGCCA
>DAIMIM010000277.1:0-4797 GCA_036722755.1 Caldimonas sp.
CGCCGCCGAGCGGGTGTAGTTCAATGGCAGAACGGCAGCTTCCCAAGCTTCATACAGGGGTTCGATTCCCCTCACCCGCTCCAAGTGAGGTCCGCACGCGCTGCGGGCCCGTCCAGAGCCGACGCCCGTCGTGCTGACATGAGGCTCGATGCGATTGCGCCACAACGAAGGTCACCGGATCGAGAACATCGGCTGGCTGCGCGCGGCTGTGCTGGGCGCCAACGACGGAATCGTCTCGACCGCAAGCCTGGTACTCGGCGTCGCCGCCGCCGGTGCGGAGCACGCGACGATTTTGCTGACGGGAATCGCCGGCCTCGTCGCCGGTGCCATGTCGATGGCGACGGGCGAGTATGTGTCCGTGTCCGCGCAGGCCGACACTGAACAAGCTGCGCTGGACCAGGAGAGAACCGAACTGGCGGAGGATTTCCACGGTGAGCATCGAGAGTTGGCGGCGATCTACGTCCGGCGCGGCCTCGACCCGGTTCTCGCCAAGCGGGTTGCCGACGAACTCATGGCGCACGACGCCCTGGGCGCGCATGCGCGCGACGAACTCGGCATCTCCGACGTCACTGTCGCCCGGCCGCTGCAGGCGGCGGGTGCGTCGGCGTGCAGTTTTGCGATCGGCGCAGGGCTGCCGCTGGCGATCGTCGCTCTCGCTCCGGCACCGCATGTCGTTCTGGCGGTCTCTGCTGCCGCCTTGATTGCGCTGGCGTTGCTCGGCGGCCTGGCCGCCAGGACGGGCGGCGCGAGGCTGCTTCCGGGCGTGTTGCGGGTGACGTTCTGGAGCGCCCTCGCCATGGCCGTGACATTCGGCGTCGGCGCGTTTTTCGGCACGGTGGCGGCGTGACGGCCCTGGCGGCATCCGGAACGTGGCGAGTGCGTTAGCGCACAGACAGGCGTGCGTTCTAGGGCAATGATTGATCTTTCGCGGCTGTCGACATCCCGCCGATCGGTCCCGCGTTCATGTGCATGAGGAGTTGGTGATGCAATGGCGTCGCGTGACCTATCACAGACGACTCTTCTCGATCGCGATCGTCGCAGCCCTGACTCTCGCTGCGGCCTCAGCCGAAGCCGTGCCTGCGTACGCTCGCCAGACCGGCCAAAACTGCGTCGCATGCCACGTCAGCTTTCCGGAACTGACGCCGTACGGCCGATGGTTCAAGCTCTCCGGATACACCATCGGGGTTCGCCAGAACGTGCCGCTTGCGGGGATGGCGTTGGCAGGCGTCACCTCCATCAAGAACAACGATGACGGCACCGGCACAGGGACGCCGGTTACCGCGCGCAACAAGCTGCCCGCATTCAATCAAGCCAGCGTCTTCCTGGCCGGCAAGGCCAGCGACAACATCGGCGGCTTCGTGCAATACACCTTCGCCGAGAGCTACGGCACCGACGGTACGAGCGTCGGTCACAGCGGCATCGACAATACGGATCTTCGCTGGGTCGGCCGTGTCGGCAACGAGACAGCAGATGTTGTCAAGCTTCTCTACGGATTGACCGTGCACAACAATCCCACGGCGCAGGACGTCTGGAACAGTACGCCGGCCTTCGGCTTTCCGTTCACTACGTCGCCCACCGCCATCACGCCTACGGCGGGGACCCAGATCGACGGAGCGCTTGGACAGCAGGTCGCGGGCATCGGCGGCTACGCGTTCTATGACCGCACCTGGTACGGCGAGCTCACCGCCTACCGCACTGCAGACGGGCTCTTTTCCGTCCTTCGTCACGGCCAGGACACCGCCACACCGGGCGGCGTGGCTCGGCTCAAAGGCTACAACCCATATCTTCGCGCGGCCTACAACAAGGAGTGGGGCGCCAGTTCGGTGATGGTGGGCGCCTTCGGAATGCGCGTGAACCGCTACGTCGACAACACCAACACGGACAGCGGGACCGATCGCTACACGGATCGAGGCATCGACGCCCAGTATCAATACATCGCCAACCCGCATACGTTCACGGCGCAGGCCCGCTATATACGTGAGCGTCAGGACTACAGGTCGAGCTTCGCGCAGGGACTGACCTCGAATTCGACCGACTCGCTCGATTCATCCAGCGTGAAGGCGACCTACTACTACGAACACCAGTACGGCGTCACGCTCAGCCACTTTTCATCGACGGGAAGCTCCGATGCTCTCCTGTACCCGAGCGGCGCTGTCACGGGTAGCGGCAACGGCAGCCCGGACAGCCGAGGCTACGTTCTGGAGCTGGACTACCTGCCGGTGCAATACGTCCGGCTGCTGCTGCAGTACACCGCCTACTCGAAATTCAACGGGGGCGGTAGTGGCTATGACGGCGTCACGGCGCGCAGCCCACACGACAACAACAACCTGTTCTTCAGCCTCTGGGTTGCCTACTAGCAGGGAGATCGCGATGGATTTCTTGCGCAGCCGCGCCATCTGGGGCGCAGTCTCTTTGCTATGCGGCATGCTCGCTCCGCACGCGGCCGACGCCGAGACGACGGCCGCCGCCGCCGCTGACCAGGCCGCGCAGAAGATCGCCGGATCCGTCTGTTCCGGCTGCCATGGGCCGACAGGGATCAGCACCTCGCCGTTGTTTCCGCGTTTGGCCGGCCAACAGGAGGCCTATCTCGTGGCGCAACTGAAGGCGTTCAAGACGAAGACGCGGGGCGAGCAGGACGCGCACGACTACATGTGGGGGATGGCCACGCTGCTGGAAGACCCCGTGATCGAAGGAATGGCCCGCTACTACGCTGCGCAGAAACCAGCCCCGGGAGTGCCAGGCAACGCCAAGCTCATCGAACGCGGCAAGGTCCTGTTCGAAAAAGGCGATCCGGCTCGCCCGGTCGTGGCCTGCTCCAGCTGTCACGGGGGCCATGCCGAGGGCGCCTCGATCTTTCCGCGCCTGGCCGGCCAGCACGCGGCCTACATCAGGCGACAACTCGAGGCCATCCAAAAGAGGTTTCGAGCGTCGCCGGTGATGCACGGCGTCATCGTGGATCTGAACTCCCAAGACATGGCTGCCGTTGCCGAATACGTTCAGTCGCTCTAGCCTGCCTCTAGACCGCCGACCTCAGGAACGCAGCCGATGCGCGACAACGATAATGAGGATGACGGCAACGAGAAGCGCCGCCCCGTATTCCTCGAAACGTGCGCTCGGACCGAGCAGCCCTTGCATGGACTGGCCGAACCAGAAGCCGATGCCTGGGATCACGATCGCCCAGATCGCAGCTCCCAACACGTTGAAGCGGAGAAAGCGCCCGGCTGACACCTCGCTCATTCCGATGACGATGGGCCCGGCAATTCTGAGCCCGTACATGAAGCGGACGCCGAGGATGAGCCAGGCGTCGTGGCGAAGCAGGAGCCGATTGATTCTGTCGGCCCGCGCTTGCATCGGGCCCGGCAGTTTGCGAACGAGAAAAGTGCCCCAGCGGCGGCCCGCGAAAAAGAAAACCTGGTCGCCGAGCGATCCACCGCAACATGCGACGAGCATCACCCATGGCAAGGAGAGATAGCCCTGGTGTGCCGCGAAGCCGGCGAGAACGAGGATGACTTCACCCTCCAGCAAGCTGCCTAGAAAAACGCCGATGTAGCCGTAGTCCCTCAACAGTTCATGCATCGACCCGATGGCGTCACGCCATACGTGAAGGTCAGCGTCGTATCGACGACCACGCTGGAGAGTGGCCCGCGCAAGGCCTTGACCTTGCCGGCTCCGATCTGCGCTGTGATGGATGGACTGAGCTGATAGCCGAGGTAGGCCATCGGTTGGACGATGGCGCCGCGGCTGTCGACGCCGCCTCCGCCTGCCGCACCGGCCATCAGCTCGACGCCGACGTGCAGGTTCGTGCCTAGCGGCTGGCGCCAGCCTGCGCCGAGCAGGGCGGTCGAGTAGCCACCCGCGCCGCCGGCGACGGCGCTGTGCACTTGGCCGCCGAGGTAGACGTTGGGCGAGATGTAGCGCGCAATCTTCAGCACGTCGGCCTGCAGGGGTTGGCTGCCGCCGCCGCGCCGGGCGGCGTCGTAGCGCTCCCAGCCGACGCTGAAATCGGTGCGCGTCGGGCGCACCGGTTCAAGCGCATTCGAAGGCCCATCGAGCGACCAGACAATCGCCGCTGACGCGTATTCGGTGCGGAAATCGCCGCGCGGTGCGCTCATCGCTCCGGCTTCGAGAGAGAGTTCGACATCGTTGCCGAGGCGAACCTTGCTGTCCAGAGCGGCCTTCGCCAGCACGCCACCACCCGTCCTGATGCCGCCGCCGCCGCCGGCGCCGAGCGCCACGCGTGCGCCGACGCTGACGCGATGAGGCAGGGCGTCGACCTCGTAGCCGAGCGTGCCGAGGTACTCGGCATAGCCCTCCACCCCGTGCTGAGCCGCTCCGTTCGCTTCCAGTCCCCAGTAGATGTGCGCGTCGATGGATTGCTCGGCGCGTATGCCAAGCATGACGATGTTGCGCGGCGCGGGGGTGCCGTCGGTGAGCGTCGTGCTCGAGCGAGTGCGGTAGACGCTGGTCACCAACTGGATGCGGTCGAAGCCGAGCCCCGAGCGCCCGTCACCGCGCACCGGCGTTTCGATTTGCGCTGCAGGAACATACCTGAAGGCGCTGAGGGCGTTGAAGACCAGCCCGACCTGCGTGGAATCGATCTGGCCGTTCGGAAATCTCACGCGCGAGAGCGACAGGCCGACCGCGCAAGGCCCGGCGTCCCAGAGCAGGTCGACATGGGGGCGCAGCATGAGGCCGCCGCCTTGCGGCGCCGCGGCGCCACCGCCACCACCGGCGTACAAGCCGATCTCCATTTCCAGCGGGCCGACGAGCCGGCGCCGCCAGGCCGCTTCGCCGCCG
>DAIMIM010000278.1:0-4791 GCA_036722755.1 Caldimonas sp.
AGCGGCCGGAACTCGCCGGCATGGCCGAGCGTGCACATGCTCATGCCGTACTTGGAGATCGTGTAGGCCGTGTGCGCCCGGAACCAGTGCTCGCGCAACGACAGCGGCGGCGACATGTTGAGCACATGCGGATTGCGACCGGCCCGGGCCGACGCGGCGAGATGCGCAAGGCAGCTCTGCGTGCAAAGAAAGGTGCCGCGCGCGTTGACGCCGAGCATCAGATCGAACCGCTTCATCGGCGTCGCCGGCGTCGGCGTCAGGCTGATCGCGCTGGCGTTGTTGACGAGGATGTCGATGCCGCCGAAGCGCTCGACCGCCTTGGCCACGGCCGCCTGCACGCTGGCCTCGTCGCGAATGTCGCACTGCACCGGCAACGCCTGGCCGCCGGCCGCTTCGATCTCCCGCGCGGCGGTGTGGATCGTGCCCGGCAGCTTCGGATTGGCCTCGGCCGTCTTTGCGGCGACGACGATGCCGGCGCCGTCCCGGGCCGCGCGCAGGGCGATGGCCAGGCCAATGCCGCGCGACGCCCCGGTGATGAACAGCGTTTTGCCAGCCAGATGCATCGCCTCTCCTCCGTTGCGCGCCCACCTGTCGACGGCTGGGTCGGCGCGGCGAGTGTGCCGCAGCGCAAGGCGCGGCGAAAGGCCGCCGGTCAGCCGAGCGTCGAGGCGATCGTCGCGACGTGCCTGCCGAGCGCCTCTCCGCAGACACGGTAGACGGGCTCGCCAGGGTGAAAGCCATCGCTCGCCATCGTCGCCGTGCTGAGCACCAGATCGATGTGGGCATGGGAGACGTCGTCGCGGGTCGCCACCCAGCGACCGAGTGCACGGTCGTGCCGGCGCGCGTCGCCGCCCAGCACGCGGCGAAGCGGCTCCGGCAGCAGGGGGAACTGATGGATCGGCGGCAAGGGTGCGAAGACGACGTGGGCGGCGAGGCGGCGGCCGAGCAGCCACGCCGCGAGCGCCGCGCGATCGCGCACGGCGCGCCCGGCCGAGACCTGTTCGAGCACGTCGTTCACGCCGGTGATGACGACCGCGATGTCGGCAGGCGCCGGCGGATCTCGCTCGAGCCAGGCATGCACGCCACGCGTCGTCAGGCCCGACTTCGCGCGTAGGCTCCACGCCACCGTCTCGCCACGCTCGACCAGCGTGCGGACGAGAAAGCCGACGACGGCACGGTCCTGAACGTCGACACCGACGCCAGCCGCCGACGAGTCGCCGATGACGAGGACGCGGATGGACGGCTCGGCGCCGGCTCCGGCGCGGCCGTCGCGCGCGCCGGACGCTTCGGGAAGAACCGGCGCGCGGCGCCGCGTCTGCAGGGCCTGCGCGATCAGCAGCGGCGCGAGTGCGACCTTGAAGGCGAGCGCCAGCGATGCATGCGCGAGAGGCCCGTGAGGGCCGCCGTCAGAACGCCGAGAAATCGGGCTTGCGCTTCTGGAAAAAGGCACTGAATGCTTCCTTGGCTTCGGGACTCTGCAGACGCGAAGCGAACAGCCCGCCCTCGACGCCGATCGTCTCGGTGATGGCGGCGGCACGGCCGCGCCGCATCAGCCGCTTGGTCTCGCGCACGGCACCCGGCGGCAGGGCATTGAACCGCTCGGCGATGCGGCGGGCGTGCGGCGCCACCTCGGCGGCCGGCAGGACCGCATTAGCGATGCCCATCTCGACAGCGTCGGCACCAGTGAACGGATCGCCGAGGAGCAGCTTCTCGGCGGCGCGCACGTTGCCCAACAGCTGCGGCACGATCAGGCTGGAGCCGAATTCCGGAACCAGGCCGAGGCTCGTGAACGGCATCGCCAGGCGCGCTTCGTCGCTCACGTAGACGAAGTCGCAATGCAGCAGCAGCGTCGTGCCGATGCCGATCGCCGCGCCGGTGACGGCGGCGACCACCGGCTTGTCGCAGCCCATCAGCGCCTTCATGAACACGAACGCCGGCGATTCGGTCGAGCTCGGCGGCCGCTGCATGAAATCCTCGATGTCGTTGCCCGACGTGAAGATGCCGGGCTGGCCGGTGATCAGTACCGCGCGCACGGCGTTGTCGGCCATCGCCGCATCGAGCGCCTCGGCCATCTGCGCGTACATCGCCTGCGTGATGGCGTTCTTCTTTTCGGGGCGCGCGATCTCGATCGTCGCCACTCCGTTCAGGGTTGCCGTCTTGATGGTCATCGCTGGTCTTTCGAGAGGTGGTGGAGGCGGCCCGACTCAGACGCGTTCGAAGATGCCCGCCGCGCCCTGCCCGGTGCCGACGCACATCGTCACCATGCCGTACTTCAGCTTGTGCCGGTGCAATGCATGGATGACCGTGGCCGAGCGGATCGCCCCGGTCGCGCCGAGCGGGTGGCCGAGGGCGATCGCGCCGCCCATCGGGTTGACCTTGCTCGGGTCGAGGCCGACCGTCTCGATGACGGCCAGCGACTGCGCCGCGAATGCTTCGTTGAGCTCGATCCAGCCGATGTCGTCGAGCGTCAGCCCGGCGTAGCGCAGCGCCGCCGGAATCGCCTCGATCGGGCCGATGCCCATGATCTCCGGCGGCACGCCGCGGCTGGCGAAGCTGACGAAGCGCGCCAGCGGCTTCAGGCCGAACTGCTTGACGGCCTTCTCGCTGGCGAGAATCAGCGCGCCCGCGCCGTCACTCGTCTGCGAGCTGTTGCCGGCGGTGACGCTGCCCTTGACGGCGAAGACCGGACGCAGCTTGGCGAGGCCCTCGAGCGAGGTGTCCTTGCGCGGGCCTTCGTCGAGCGTGACGGTGCGCGTCTTCGTCGATTGCACGCCGGCCTCGCCGGCGTTCGAGAGATCGGGAAAGCGATCGACGACGTCGATCGGCGTCATCTCGTCGGTGAATTCGCCGGCCGCCTGCGCCTTCATGGCGCGCAGATGCGACTCGAGCGCGAACGCGTCCTGCTGCTCGCGCGTCACCTTCCATTGCGCCGCGACCTTTTCCGCCGTCAGGCCCATGCCGTAGGCGATGCCGATGTTCTCGTCGCGCTCGAAGATCTTCGGGTTGAACGAGGGCTTGTTGCCGCCCATCGGCACCAGGCTCATCGACTCGGCGCCGCCGGCGATCATCACGTCGGCCTCGCCGACACGAATGCGGTCGGCCGCCATCTGGATCGCGGTGATGCCCGAGGCGCAGAAGCGGTTCACCGTGACGCCGCCGATCGGCTTCGGAAAGCCGCAGAGAGCCACCGCGATGCGCGCCATGTTCATGCCCTGCTCGCCCTCTGGGAACGAGCAGCCGATGATCGCGTCCTCGATCGCCGTCGGGTCGAGCGTCGGCACCTGCTTCATGGCGCTGAGGATCGCGGCGATCAGCAGATCGTCGGGGCGCGTGTTCCTGAAATAGCCGCGGCCCGAGCGGCCGATCGGCGTGCGCGTCGCGGCGACGATGTAGGCCTCCTGCACTTGCTTGCTGCTCATTGCATCGTCCTCTTCAATTGCGAACGGGCTTGCCCGTCTGCAGCATGCCCATGATCCGTTCCTGCGTCTTCGGGTGGTCGAGCAACCCGCAGAAGTGCTTGCGCTCGAGCGCCATCAGGTACTCCTCGGTGGCGAGCGATCCGGCATCGACGTCGCCGCCGCAGACCACGTCGGCGATCAGCGCGGCGACGTCGAAGTCGTGTGCGCTGATGAAGCCGCCGTCGCGCATGTTGACGAGCTGGCCCTTGATCGTCGCGATGGCGTTCCGGCCGGCGACGGGAAACGGCGCGCGCGCCGGTGGCCGCCAGCCGGACTCCGCCATCGCCCTCACCTGCGCGCTGGCGACGTGCAGCAACTCGTCCTTGTTCGGCACGATCACGTCGCTCCACAGCAGGTAGCCGAGCTTTCGCGATTCGATCGCGCTGGTGCCGACCTTGGCGGTCGCCGCGCTGGTGAAGCCGTCGCGGATGAACTGGAACAGATCGGCATTGGCGTTGCCCGCGGTGGCCATCTCGGCGGCACGGCGCGCGACATAGGCGAGACCGCCGCCGCCCGGAATGAGGCCGACGCCGACCTCGACGAAACCCATGTAGCTTTCCATCGCCGCGACGCGCCGTGCGCAATGGATCGCCAACTCGCAACCGCCGCCGAGCGCCATGCCGCGCACGGCAGCGACGACCGGCACCGCCGCATAGCGGATGCGCAGCATCGTGTCCTGCAGCTTCTTCTCTTCGGGCGCGATGCCCTTGCCGCCGCTCTTCATGAAGACCGGCATCAGCGCTTCGAGGTTCGCGCCGGCGGAAAACACGTCGTCGGGCGACCAGACGACGAGACCCTGGTAGCCGCCCTCGGCGAGATCGACGGCCTTCGTCAGGCCCTCGGTGACGGCCGGGCTGATGAGATGGAGTTTGGCCGTGATGCTGGCGATGAGCACCTCGCCGTCGAGCGTCCAGACACGGACCTCGTCGTTCCTGAAGACTTCGGTTCCCGCCTTGAGTGGCTCCAGTGCGCCGGCGCCGAACACGGTCTCGCGAAAGACCTGCCGCTCGTACACCGGCAGCGTGCTCGGGGCGACGAATCGCGCGTGCGCCGCACTCCACGAACCTTCCGGTCGGTGCACGCCGCCATCGGCGCCGCCGAGACCTTCGAACACCCAGGTGGGAAGCGGCGCAGCGCTCAGCGCCTTGCCGGCCTCGATGTCTTCCTTGACCCAGTTGGCGACCTGCGTCCAGCCGGCCTGCTGCCAGAGCTCGAACGGACCCTGGCTGGCGCCGAAGCCCCAGCGCATCGCGAAGTCGATGTCGCGGGCGCTCTCGGCCACGTCGGCGAGATGCACGGCGACGTAGTGGAAGCTGTCGCGCAGGATCGCCCA
>DAIMIM010000279.1:0-4762 GCA_036722755.1 Caldimonas sp.
ACAGCCACAGGTACTTGCCGTCGGCGCTGACGTTGCCCATGTCGGGGCTGCCGCCTTCCGGGATCGGCCAGGTCTGCACGACCTTGCCGGTGGCGAAATCGATCACGGCGATGCTGCCTGGGCCTTTGCGCTTGCCGTGGATCTCGTGGCTGCCGCGGTTGGCGACGTACAGGCGCTTCCCGTCGCGGCTCGGGTAGAGCCCGTGCGTGCCGATGCCGGTCGGCACGAAGCCGACCTGGCGGAAGGTGTCGCCGTCGACGACGTGGACGCCGTCGGCCATCATGTCGGCGACGTAGAAACGCTTGCCGTCGGGGGAGACGCGGACGTCCTGCGGCATCCCCGGCGTCGTGCAGATGTCGGCGCCGCTGCCGGTCGGATCGGCGACCTTCGCCGGCTTGCTCCCGGTTCTGTCGATCAGCGCCAGCACGTCGGGCCGGGCAAAATACTTGCTCAGCTTCAGCGTGCCGACGACCCGGCCGGCGACCAGATCGATCTTCGTCACCGAGCCGGAAAACTCGCAGGTGAAGATGGCGAAGCGGCCGTCGATCGAGAAGTCGGCGTGGTTGATGCCGTCGCATTGCGGCGTGGCGATGGAGTGGTCGAGCCGCATCGTCTTCGCGTCGCGGAAGTCGAGACGCTTGTAGCTCTCGGCGACGACGATCGCCTGCTTGCCATCGGTGGTCCAGTACATGTTGTACGGATCGTCGACCGCGACGGCGCGGCCGGGCTTGCCGGTCGCCGGGTCGATCGGCGTCAGGCTGCCGTCGCGCCGGCCTTCGGCGTTGTTGGCGACCCAGAGCGTGCGCAGGTCCCAGGACGGAACGATGTGCTGCGGGTTGATGCCGACCCGAAAAGTGTCGACGACCCGAAGCGTCTGCGGGTCGATCACCGACACCGTGTTGCTGCTCCGGTTCGGTACGTAGACGCGGGGCAGCGCGCCAGCCACCTGGGCGCTCAAGTGGCCGCTCGCGATCTCGCTGTAGAGGTTGTCGCGATCGACGACGGGCGGCATGCCCGCAACCGTCGCGATCGGGCCGCCCGGGAGCGCCTGGGCCGGAACGGGCGCCATGGCCGCGCCGGAAGCACCGGCGGGCTGCGCCATCGCCCACCACGCCGCCATGCCGAGGGAGGCGAACAGGCCCGCCGTCAGGCCGAGCCGAAACTTCTTCTGCATGCCGTCGTCGTCAATCGGAAAACCGTTGATTATCGGGCGACGACGGCACGCCGGATCGCCGCGACGGTTCGCGCCACGATCAGATCGACGCCGAGCTGCCCCAGCGCCGCGGTCGATGGCCGCGGGTCGCCGGCGATCCCGTCGCCGGCCGTCGGTGCGGCACCGAGGCGATCGGCCCGAACCAGGGCCGGGTCGACAGCCAGCGCGAGCGAGGTGTCGGCCGTGCCGGCGTGGCTGCCGATCTGCGCGGCGCCGATGCCGTGCTCGCGCAGGATGCGGCCGTACGCATCGGCGCTCGAGCGGTAGTACTCCGGCACGAAGTGGACACTGGCGGCGTCGGCGGCCCATTCGCGGTCGAGCTTGGCGGCGACGGCGGCAAGGTCGCCCTGGTAGCCGCCGTGATCGCCGATCAGCACGACGTCGCGAAAGCCGGCGTGGCGAAAGCTCCGCGCTGCGCCTTCGACGACAGCCTTGAACGCGTCGTCCGGCACCGAGATGGTTCCCGGAAAGCGCATGTGCCCGGCCGGCGGATCGATGCGCCCTTCCGGCACGTAGCTGACGACCGGCGCCACCAGCGCATTGCCGAGCTGCGCGGCGATGCGGCCTGCCAGCACGTGCACACGCACGTTGTGCTTGCCGAGCACCATGTGCGGCCCGTTCTGCTCGGTGCCGCCCACCGGCAGGATGACGGTCGTACGACCGGCGGCGATCGCATCGCGCACCTCCGTCCACGTCATCTCCTCGAGATAGACGGGCTGGCCGGGGATGCGGTCGGCCGCCATCGCGACGACGGCGAACACGAGCAGGAACAGGGCAGGAACACGGCGCTTCATGATCCTGCGAATCTAGCGCATGCCGTAGCCGCGCAGGCGCTCCAGGTCGAGCACGCGCACGCCGCCGTACTCGACGCGGATGGCGCCGCTCGCGCCCAGCCGCTGCAGCGCCTCGTTGACCCGTTGCCGCGACAGGCCGACGAGATAGCCGAGCTCCTGCTGCGTGATCCTCAGCAGCGAGTCGACGTTGGGATAGAGCACGGGATGAAACAGCGCGGCGAGGCTGCGCGCGACGCGCGCATCGGGGTCGCCCAGGCGATCGATCTCGCGCGCGGCGATGAACTGGCCGAGCCGCTCGTTGAGCTGCTGGACGATGAAGCGGTTGAAGGGAATGCTGCGGTCGAGCAACCAGTGGAAGGTCTCGACGCTGAGGCCGGCGACCTTGCTCTTGCGCAGCGCCTGGATGTTGTAGCGATAGGCCTCGCGCTTGATCACCGTGCCCTCGCCGAACCAGCCGCCGGGCGGCAGGCCGGTGAAGGTGATCGGGATGCCCATGGAGGTGTCGTTGCTCGTCTTCAGCAAGCCGTCGATGACGCCGAACCAGTACGTCACCGGCCGGCCGACGCGGCAGAGCAGATCGCCCACCTCGACCTCCACGACCTTGAGGTCGGCAAGAGCGCGGTCACGCTCGTTCGGCAGCAATGCCTTGAGCCAGGCGATGTCGGCGAGCTCGGTCGGCTCGGGCGTCCGGGCACGGGCGACCAGATAAGCGGCGGAAGACTTGCGCGACACCATGGGCGCATTCTGGGCGTAGCACTTGACCAAACAAGTGTTTGTCTTTCTAATCCACCGATGGATGCCACCCGCAAGCGCGCGCACAGCCGTCTGCCGCAGCTGCTCGACGAAGCCGCGCGCGCGTTCGCCGAGCGCGGCTTCGCGGCCGCCTCGGTGCGCGAGATCGTCGGCCCGATCGGCATGCTGCCCGGCTCCCTCTACTGCCACTTCCCGACCAAGGAAGCGCTGCTCGTCGCCGTCTACAGCGAAGGCGTCGAGCGCATTTCCGCAGCGGTGGATGCAGCGATCGCGCCCCTCTCGGCGCCATGGGCGCGGCTCGAAGCAGCCTGCGTCGCCCATCTCGGCTCGCTGCTCGACCAGACCGATTTCTCGCAGGTGGTGATCCGCATCCGGCCGAGCGATGCGCCGACGGTCGCTGCCGAGCTCATCGCGCTGCGCGATTCCTACGAGGCGCGCTGGGGCCGGCTGGTGTCGGCCCTGCCGCTCGAGCGCGGCGTGCACCGCGGCGACCTGCGCCTGCTGCTGCTCGGCGCGCTCAACTGGAGCCAGACCTGGTACCGCGACGACGGCGCATCGACGCCGGCGCGGATCGCGAAACGATTCGTCGGCCTCATCAAGGCCGGCATGTTCGACAAGACGAAGGAGACCGCATGAGCGGCACACCATGAGCGGCACAGACCGCAATTTCCGGCCGCGTGTGCTGGTCACCAAGATCGGCCTCGACGGCCACGATCGCGGCAGCCGGATTGTCGCTGCCGCCTGCCGCGACGCCGGCATGGAGGTGATCTACACGCCGCCGTGGCAGAGCATTCCGGCAGTCGTCAAGCTGGCGCTCGAAGAAGACGTCGACGTGATCGGCATCTCGTCGCTCGCGACAGACCACCTGATCGTGCCCAAGCTGATGCGCGCGCTCGCCGATGCCGGGCTTGGCCACATGCGCGTCGTCGTCGGCGGCATCGTCCCCGACAACGAGGAAGCGCAGCTGATCGAATGCGGCGTGCGCCAGGTGTTCCACCCCGGCAGCACGATGGACGACATCACCGCCAGCATCGGCGCCTTCGCTCGGGAAGCCCGTGCCGCCGGCGCGCAGGCCGACCAGGAGTCCAACCCATGAACAAGCCCGTCGCATCGACGCTGCTCGCCGGCGCCGCGCCGTCCGACGCCAAGGCCGAATGGCAGCGCGACTACCGCGCGTCGATCGGCGCCGACAAGCCGGTCGCGAACGTCTCCGGCATTCCGATCCAGCCGCTCTACGGCCCCGACGACTGGGCCGGCTATGGGCAGCCCGAGCCACTCGGCTTTCCGGGCCAGCCCGACTACACGCGCGGCATCTACGCGACCATGCACCGCGGCCGCACCTGGACGCAGCGCCAGCTGATCGGCCTCGGCACGCCCGACGACTACAACGCCCGCCTGCTCGAAATCATGGCGCGCGGCGCCACCGCCGTCTCGCTCATCCCGTGCAATTCGGTCTATCGCGGCTACGACATGACGAGCGTCGAGCCCGAGCTCCTGGGAACTTGCGGCGTCGTCGTCAACAACGCCGAGCACATGACGCGCTGCCTCGACGGCGTCGACGTCGCCGAGATCTCGTGCGCGATGAACGACCCGTCGCCGTTCACGCTGCTCGCCTTCATGCTCGTCACCGCGGAGCGCCGCGGCATCGACTGGAAGAAGATCACCGGCACCTCGAACCAGAGCGACTACCTCTCGCACTACGTCGCCAACCACATGTTCTACCGGCTCTCGCTGGCGGGCGCGCGCCGGGTGCTGATGGACCACATCGTCTGGTGCAACGAGCACGTGCCGCGCTGGAACCCGATGTCGGTGGTCGGCCAGCACACGCAGCAGGCGGGCGCGACGCCGGCCGAGGCGATGGCCTTCACGCTCTCGACCGCGGTGCAGAACGCCGAAGACTGCATCGCCCGCGGCATGGAGCCCGATCACTTCCTGCCCCGCTTCACGTTCTTCTTCGACATCTCGATGAGCTTCTTCGAGGAAGTGGCGAAGTTCCGCGCCG
>DAIMIM010000280.1:0-4750 GCA_036722755.1 Caldimonas sp.
TGGGCACCCAGTGGTACATCCTGTTCAACGTGATCGCCGGCGCCATGGCCATTCCTAACGACCTGCAAGAAGCCGCCCACATGTGCCGGCTTCGACGCTGGGACCGATGGCGCACACTGATCTTGCCTGCCATATTTCCGTACTGGGTCACCGGCGCATGCACCGCTGCCGGCGGTGCATGGAACGCGAGCATCGTCGCAGAGCTTGCGTCCTGGGGCACCGTCACCCTGAAGGCCGATGGGCTGGGTGCCTACATCGCCACCGTCACCAAGTCCGGCGACACCCCTCTCATCCTCACGAGCATCGCTGTGATGACGATCTTCGTCGTCTCGATGAACAAGTTGATCTGGCGGCGCCTCTACGCGTTCGCGGAGCGACGCTTCCGCCTGGACTGAAATGATGCATCCCGACTTCACTGAGACTTCCGCGCCCCCTGTCGCTCAGCTCCGCGCGATGAGCAAGTCGTACACGATCGATCGGGGCCACGAACTGAAAGTTCTCGACAACATCGACCTGGCCGTCCGTCAAGGCGAACTGCTCGCCTTGCTGGGCCAGTCCGGATCCGGCAAGTCGACGATCCTGCGCTGCCTCACCGGCCTGATCCAACCAACGTCGGGCAGGGTGCTGGCGAACGGGCAAGGCTTGCACGGAGTGAACCCGGAAGCCTCAGTGGTCTTCCAGACGTTCGCGCTGTATCCATGGCTCACCGTCGAGCAAAACGTCGCCGTGGGACTGATGTCGCGCCGGTTGACGCGCGCCGAGCGAGCCTCCGCGGTGGATCACGCCATCGAACTGATCGGCCTCGGCAACTACCACGACGCGCTTCCCAGGGAGCTCTCGGGCGGCATGCGCCAGCGCGTTGGAATCGCGCGCGCCCTCGTGTCCAAACCGCGCCTGCTATGCCTAGACGAGGCGTTCAGCGCATTGGACGTTTTGACGGCGGAAAACCTGCGTCAGGAACTCCTCGGGCTGTGGCGCAGCCCGACTCGGGAGCTCAGTTCGATCTTCATGGTGACCCACAACATCGAGGAAGCGGTCGAGATGGCGACCCGCATCGTCGTTCTGTTCCCGAGCCCTGGCCGCATCGGCCTGGTTCTGGACAATTCGCTGCCTTACCCCCGCGACCCGAAGAGTCCCGAATTCCAACGCCTGGTCAGCGTCATCCACGAATCCATCACGACGACGACCTTGCCCGACCTGCCGCCCGAGGTACACGTCGCGGGCGAGCCGATCTCGCGCGCGCGTTCCCGGATGGAGTCCATTCCAAGTGTCCCGGTAGGCCAGATTCTCGGATTGATGAGCATCCTTCACGACAACCCTCAACTTTCCGACATCTACGATATCTCGGACCAGATCGGGAAGGAGTTCGGCGAGACGATCGCGATCGTGAAGGCGGCCGAAATTCTCGAGCTCGTCGACACACCCAAACACGAAGTACGACTGACCTCTCTGGGCCGGAGATTCGTGGCCGCTGACCGTCTCGCAAAGCGCGCCATCTTCGCTGAGCAGGTATTTCGGCTGCGCCTCTTCCATATCATCATTGCGTTGCTGAAGGAGTACGAAGAGGTGGAGGCCGAACGCATCGTCCGGGACATTGCCAGCGCACTTCCCTACGACAACCCGCAGAACACGTTCGACACGATGATTGCGTGGGGGCGATATGCCGGCCTCATGGACTTCAACGCCAAGACGCGTATGGTGTTCGTTCCGAAAGATGAAGGCGTCCACGAAGAGCAGCCCATATAGCGGACACGAGTCCAATCGAGGGGAAGGCGGCGAGTCGCTCGTGATTCCTTGAGAAAAGGCGGCACCGTTTACGCGATCGCAAGCTCCATCCGAGCCTGCCGCAAGACCGTGTATGCCCCCGCTTAGAGTCCGACGATCCGCCCGTCGGGGAACAAATAGGGGAACACTTGAAAGCCGAACTAAGGACCGCGAGTGCTAGTGCGGCTTACGGCGCGGCCTTCGAGTCCCTCCGGGGACCAACCCCCACCGTTGACAACGCGATCGAGCCGCTAGTTCGGGCCGCGGATGAAGTGGACGGAGTAGCGCAACTGCATGGCGCAAGGCTGCCCGCTGCAGAGAGCAGGCTTGTACTTGTCGCGCATCAACTCGGAGGCCGCGAATCGCCCCAGCTTGTCGTCGGGAGTCAGGAACACCGAGACGCTCGTCGGCGCCCCTCGGCTGTTGACGTCGACGACGAGGTCGAGGTCGCCCTCGCTGATGCGGAGCTTGTGTCGCATCTCGGAAACGGACCCGTAGAAGTGGCCAAGACCCTCGACCGGGAAAGGCGGCTCGTCGCCGTCGTCCATTTGCTCGTACTGCGCTTTCAGTCGACCTTGTTCCACCGTCGTGAGCTCGGAATAGGTCTTGTCGTAGGGAAGCATGTGGCCCGTCACGGCGACCCGTTTGATCCGGGAGCCCGTTCTCGCCGTGTCGCGCTTCAATGTGTAGGTCGCCTCGTCGTCTGCTGCTACGCAAGTCGCCCACGTCGCCAACGCGACGGCAACGCAGAGCAGATGGAATCGCATGGCGGCGGGAGTGTGAGTCGGTTGCCGTACTCTACCGGCCCGATGCGCCGCAACGCGCATTTGCTCACGCCCACGGCTTCCGCGACAGTCGGTCCCGACCATGCGCTCCATGCCCATCCTAAGATCGGCCGATGGGTTCCGCAAAGACTTGGTTCAAGCGCGACGACGACGGCACGTGGCGTGTCGTTCTTTTCATGTTGTTGCTGCCGATCGCCCTGTTCGCGATGCTGTGGGCGGCGAACGCCGCGAGCGACAGCGGCCGGGTGCCCGCCGCGCTTGCCGCGGCAGCCCAGGAGTCGGGCGTGATGCTGTGTGCCGATGGCACGATCGATCACGGCGACTCGCTCCTCGACCGCGTGTTCACCGACGGGCGCTTTCGCTGCACGTCGTGGCGCATGCGCGCAAAGACGGTCGATCCGCAAACAGGCGCGACGACCTGGCCCTCGTCGCCCCGGCGCTGAGCCGGCGCACCCGCGTGGCGTCGGACCCCGACGCGTCGTTCGGGCGGCCCGCGGCGGGCAAACCCTGAGCGATTCAACCATCGCCAACGAGGCCGCGACAACTTAGACTCGCCTGCGCTTTTCAGACCAGGAATCGGAGACAGGCATGGCAATCTCACGTCGCACATTTTCCACCGCACTTTCCGCCACGATCGCGGCGCCGGCCCTGGTCGGGCGTGCCTCGGCGCAGGGCGCGACGCTCAAGATCGGCATGTGCGCGCCGGTGACCGGCCCGGCCGCCGAATCGGGCCGCTACGCGCAGATCGGTGCCAAGCTCGCCGTCGATGCGGTCAACAAGGCGGGTGGCGTGCTCGGCAAGCAGGTCGAGCTCATCATCGAAGACGACCAGACGACCAACCCCGGCATTGTCCTGGCCTTCTCCAAACTCGCCTCGCAGCCCGGCATGGTCGCCTTTCTCGGCTCGATCCGCTCTACGCAGGTGCACGCGATGGCGCCCGACGTGATGAAGGTCGGCAAGCCGGTGATGATCGGCGGCACCGATCCGGCGCTGACGCACATGGGCAATCCGTGGCTGTTCCGCTTCCGCCCGAACGACTCGTACTCCGGCAGCGTCATCGCCGAGTACGGCGTGAAGACGCTGGGCAAGAAGAAGTGGGCGATCGTCCACTCGACCGACGCCTTCGGCACCGCGGGCGGCAACGCCTTGACCGCGGCGCTCGGCAAGATCGGCGGCACCAGCATCGCGCTCGACCAGGGCTACGCGAACCAGAGCCAGGACTTCACCCCGGTCGTGCTCGCCATCAAGCAGTCGGGTGCCGACATCCTCGGCTCCTACTTCACCTTCGAGAACGACCTCGGCGTGTTCGCCCGGCAACTGCGCCAGCTCGGCGTGACGATTCCCTATGTCGGCTCGCCCTCGATCGTCAACCTCACCGCGCTGAAGCTGGCCGGCCCCGCGCTTTACGGCACCTTCGGCGTCGCCGACTACGCGGAAGACTCGAGCGACGCCTCGAAGGCCTTCGGCAAGCTCTACCGCGAGGTCGCGAAGGTCGCGCCCGACAACCAGTCGTCCTGGACCTACGACGCCATCACGGTCCTGTGCATGGCGATCAGGAAGGCCGGCAAGACCGACCCGACGGCGATCCGCGAAGCGATCCTGTCGATCAGGAAGCATCCGGGCGCCGAGGGCGAATACAACTTCGACGCCAACGGCGACGGCCTTCACGGCTACAACATCGTGCGCAACGAAAAAGGCACGGTCGTGTTCGACAAGCACGTCGAATCCAGCTCCTGATCGCAGCGCGTTCCCGTGCGGGCAATCGGGCCGCTTCGGCCCGATGACGAATCCTTTGTCGTGAGACGCTGATGGATCTCGTTCTCCAGTTGTTTTTCACCGGCCTGGGCATCGGCGCGGTCTACGCGCTGGTGGCGCTCGGCTTCGTGCTGATCTTTCGCGCCACCAACGTCGTTAACTTCGCGCAGGGCGAATTCGCGATGGTCGGCGCCTACCTGATGGTCGTCTTCGCCGTCGACCTGCAGTGGCCGTACGGCTGGTCCTTCCTCGCCGCGCTCGGCGGCATGGCGCTGCTCGGTGTCGTCTTCAACCTCGGCGTGTACTACCCGCTGCGCAATCGCACTTTCCTGCCCGTCATCATCGCCACCATCGGCGCCTCGATCTTTCTCGCCAACACCGTTCTCGCGCTCTACGGCCCGCAGCCGCAGGTGCTGTCGGGCTGGTTCGAGACGCCGGGCATCCAG
>DAIMIM010000281.1:0-655 GCA_036722755.1 Caldimonas sp.
CGCCTGCGCCGTGACCTTGCGCGGCCTGAAGATGCTCGGCGCCGATCCGTCGACGCTCGCCTACGTCGTGCCCGACCGGCGCGTGCACGGCTACGGGCTGACGCCGGCGATCGTCGATCTCGCCATCGCCACCGCCGCACCCGACGTGCTCGTCACCGTCGACAACGGCATCGCCAGCCTCGACGGCGTCGCCCATGCGGCGGCGCAAGGCCTGACGGTGGTCGTCACCGACCATCACCTGCCGGCGCAGCAGGACGGCCGCGTCGTGCTGCCCGAGGCCGATGTCGTCGTCGATCCGAACCAGCCCGGCTGCAGCTTCGCGAGCAAGCACCTGGCCGGCTGCGGCGTCGCCTTCTACGTGCTGCTGGCGCTGCGCGCCGAGCTGCGCGAGCGCGGCGTGTTCGCTGGCCGGCCGGGCGCCGGGCCGTCCCCAAGCTCGGCCGCGCCCCCTCGGGGGGCAGCGACCTCCGGGAGCGTGGGGGCGCCATCCCTGCAGCCGCGGCTCGACACCCTGCTCGACCTCGTCGCCCTCGGCACCGTCGCCGACGTGGTCCGCCTCGACCGCAACAACCGCTGCCTCGTCGCCCAGGGCCTGAAGCGGATTCGCGCCGGGCGCATGCAGGCCGGCATCGCGGCGCTGTTCGCGGTGGCCGGG
>DAIMIM010000281.1:665-4709 GCA_036722755.1 Caldimonas sp.
CCGTGCCTCGCAAGCGCGGCCGACTTCGGCTTCGCGCTCGGGCCGCGCCTCAACGCCGCCGGCCGGCTGGCCGACATGACGCTCGGCATCGAATGCCTGCTCACCGACGATGCCGTGCGCGCGCAGGAGATCGCCACCGCCCTCGACGCGATCAACCGCGAGCGCCGCACGATCGAAGCCGGCATGCGCGACGATGCCGAAGCGCTGGTCGACCGCGCGCTCGCTGCAGCGGGTGGCGTCGAGCCCGCATTCGCGATCTTCGACCCGAGCTTTCACGAGGGCGTCGTCGGCATCATCGCCTCGCGCCTCAAGGACCGACTGCACCGGCCGACCTTCGTCTTCGCGCTCGGCCAGGACGGCCTGCTCAAGGGCTCGGGCCGATCGGTCGAGGGCCTGCACCTGCGCGACGCGCTCGACCTCGTCAGCAAGCGCGCGCCGCTGCTGTTGAAGCGCTTCGGCGGCCACGCCATGGCCGCCGGCTGCACGATCGAGGCGTGCGATCTCGACGCCTTCCGCACCGCCCTGCACGACGCGGCGACGAGCCTCGCGGCGACGCCGTCGGAGCAGCGCGTGGCGACCGACGGGCCGCTCGCTGACGAGCACTGGAATGCGGCGACCGTGCGACTCATCGATCGCGAGGTCTGGGGTGCGGCGTTCGAGGCGCCCGTGTTCTGCGATGCGGTCGAGATCGTCAGCCAGCGCCTGGTCGGCGAGAAGCACATGAAGCTGGCGGTGCGGATGAACGGCGTGGTCCGTGACGCCATCTGGTTCGGCCGCGTCGAGCCGGTCGCGGCGCGCGTGCGCCTGGCCTACCGGCTCGGCCTGGACAGCTACAACGGCGAGGAGCGGCTGCAGATGGTCGTCGTCGCCGCCATCGCCGCCGCCAACGGGGCCATCCCGCCGGCCTGACCCTCGATTTTGTCGGCTCGTCGCAAGCCGCTTCGTTTTCCAGCCCCGAAACGCCACACTCGACGCCCATGGAACTGCACATCACCGGTCTCTCGAAGACCTACGCCAACGGCGTCCGCGCACTCGACGACGTCAGCCTCTCGATCCCGACCGGCATGTTCGGCCTGCTCGGGCCCAACGGCGCTGGCAAGTCGACGCTGATGCGCACGCTGGCGACCCTGCAAGACGCCGACCATGGCTCGGCCCAGCTGGTCGACGCCGTCCAGGGCACCCACATCAACGTGCTGCGCGACAAGGCAGGCGTGCGCCGCGTCCTCGGCTATCTGCCGCAGGATTTCGGCGTCTACCCGAAGGTCAATGCCGAAGACATGCTCGATCACCTGGCGCGGCTGAAGGGCCTGGCCGAGCGCACCGAGCGCCGCGCCGCGGTCGAGACGCTGCTCAGGCAGACCAATCTCTACGACGTCCGCAAGAAGGCGCTCGGCGGCTTCTCAGGCGGCATGCGGCAGCGCTTCGGCATCGCCCAGGCGCTGCTCGGCAACCCCAAGCTCATCATCGTCGACGAGCCGACGGCCGGACTCGACCCCGAGGAGCGCACGCGCTTCCACAACCTGCTGGTCGAGATCGGCGAGGAGGTGATCGTGCTGCTCTCGACCCACATCGTCTCCGACGTCAGCGACCTCTGCCCGCAGCTGGCGATCATGAACAAGGGCAAGGTGCTGGCCAGCGGCACGCCCAAGCAGCTGACCGACGCGCTCGCCGGTCGCATCTGGCAGGCCTCGGTGACCCGCGCCGAGGTCGCGGCGCTGCGCGAGCAGCACAAGGTCATCTCGACGCGCCTGTACACCGGCAGGACGACCGTGCACGTCGTCGCCGACGCATCGCCGGGGCCGGCTTTCACGCCGGTCGAAGCGACGCTCGACGACGCCTACTTCGTGGCCATCGGCGGGCACCAATGAATCTGCTGACGATCGCGTCGTTCGAGTTCAGGTCGCGGCTGAAGCTGCTCTCGACCTGGGTCTACTTCGTCGTCTTCTTCGCGCTCGCGCTGCTGTGGATCGCCGCGGCCGGTGGCCTCTTCAAGGATGCCAACATCTCGTTCGGCAGCGGCAAGGTAGCGGTGAACTCGCCGTTCGCGCTGGCCCAGACCGTCGCCGTGCTCGGCCTGTTCGGCGTCACGGTGATGGCGGCGATCATGGGCCGCGCCGTCCAGCAAGACGTCGAGTACCGCACTCAGAGCTTTTTCTTCACGGCGCCGATCGGCAAGGCGTCCTATCTCGGCGGCCGCTTCCTGGGTGCGCTCGGCGTGCTGCTGGTGATCTTCTCGAGCCTGCTCATCGGCTCGTTCCTGGCGACGATGCTTCCGGGCATGGACGCCGACCGCCTCGGCGCCAACCACTGGTCGGCGTACCTGTCGCCGTTCGCTACCGTGCTGCTGCCGAATGCCATCGTCATCGGCGCCGTCTTCTTCGCGCTCGCCGCGGCGACCAGGAAGATGCTTCCGGTGTACGTCGGCAGCGTGCTCGTCCTGATCGGCTGGCTGATCTCGCAGGAGCTCGGCCGCGACGCCGAGTACCGCGGCATCGCCGCGCTGGTCGACCCGTTCGGCGTGCGCGCGGTGAGCAAGCTCACCGAATACTGGACGATCGCCGAGCGCAACGTGCGGCTGGTGCCGTTCGAGGGCGTGTTGCTCTGGAATCGCGCCCTCTGGCTGGCTGTCGCGATCGCGATCTCGGCGTTCTGCTTCTGGCGCTTCTCGTTCGCCGAGGCAGCGAACGCGCCATCGAAGAAGCGCAGCAAGGTCGTGCTCGATCCGGCCATCGCCGCGCCCGAAGCGAACGAGGTCCGCACCCTGGGCGCGCTCCCGCGCAGCACCGTCGCGGTTCGCGGCGCCGGCGCATGGCGGCTCGTGCCCCACCGGGCATGGCTCGAGTTCCGCGAGACGACGAAGAATGTCTACTTCGGCGTGCTCGTGTTCGCCGGCCTGCTCTTCCTTGTCTTCGCCAGCACCACCGTCGGCGACATCTACGGCACCGCCACATGGCCGGTGACGTTCCAGATGCTCGGTTTGGTCTCGGGCAGCTTCGCCGTCTTCATGCTCATCATCATCACGTTCTATGCCGGCGAGCTGGTCTGGCGCGAGCGCGACAACCGGCTCGACCAGATCAACGACGCCCTGCCGACGCCGACGTGGCTGCCGCTCGTCTCCAAGCTGGTCGCGCTGATGCTGGTTCCCCTGGTCCTGCAGATCGTCCTGATGCTGTGCGGCATGGCGATCCAGGCGTCGAAGGGCTACACGCATTTCCAGGTCGGCCTCTACCTGTACGACTTCGTCACGATCGACCTCGTCAACTACTGGCTCGTCTGCGCGCTGGCCATCGCGGTGCACTCGATTGTCGACAACAAGTACGTCGGCCATTTCTTGATGGTCGTCTACTACGCGCTGCTGCTGTTCGCGAGCCCGCTCGGCCTCGAGCACAACCTTTACAAGTTCGGCAGCGTGCCGGGGGCGATCTACTCCGACATGAACGGCTACGGCCACTTCCTGCTCCGCGTGCGTGCGTTCCAGGCCTACTGGGCCGCCGGCTCGGTGCTGCTGCTCGTCGCCGCGTACCTGTTCTGGACGCGCGGCACGCCGAGCTCGTGGCGCGAACGCTGGACGCAGGCGCGCGCACGTGTCGACGCCGGCTCGGGCGGCCTGGCCATCGCATCGGCGGTCGTCTTCGCCGCACTCGGCGCCTTCATCTTCTGGAACACCAACATCCTCAACCACTACGAGACGGCGACCAGCCGGCAGCAGCGCCAGGTCGACTACGAGAAGAAATACAAGGCAACGGCGGCCGAACCGCAACCGAAGATCACGGCCGTCGTGCTCGACGTCGATCTGTTCCCGGCCGAGCAACGCGTGCGCGTGCGCGGCCACTATGCGCTCGAGAACCGGAGCGGCAAGCCGGTGACGATGCTCGAGCTCGGGTTCCTCGCCGGTGAGAACCTGGTCGTCCACAAGCTCGATCCCGGCGTTCCGGCCAAGCTCGTCACCGACGACAAGGCCGCCGGCGTGCGCCGCTACGCGCTCGATGCGCCGCTGGCGCCCGGCGCGACGACGACGCTCGCATTCGACCTCGAGCTGCCGAC
>DAIMIM010000282.1:0-4672 GCA_036722755.1 Caldimonas sp.
TGGTGTACTTCATGATCATCTGGTTGAAGTACAGGTGCGACTCGGTCGGCACGCCGACCGGACCGACCGGAAAAGCGGCGTGCTGGATATCGGCCGCCATCTCCTTCAGCTTGGCTTCCGGCGAGTTCTTTGCCGCGACGTAGATCGAGATGCCGTTGTTGGTGACCGAAATCTGGCCGTCGAGGAAGGCCTTGTTGTTGCTCGGGTCGAGCCACGACAGCGTGCCGGGAATGAACGTCGCGTAGAGCTCCTTGCCGTACTCGAGCGCCTTCATCGTCGACGGGCTGTCGATCACCACCTTGCTGTTCTTGTCGACGAGCTCGCCGCCGAAAGCCCACACCAGCCAGTTGCACCACAGGCCGTCACCGGTGGCGTTGCCGAGCGCCATGCCACCCGGCATGCCCTTGGCCTTCACGCCCTGGAACATTTTCAGGAACTCGTCGGTCGTCTTCGGGAAGGAGTCGAAGCCAGCGGCCTTCACGACGCTTTCGCGGTACACCATCATCGAGCCGGCGGCGCCCAGCGGCAGGGCGATCCAGTGTTTGCCGTCGGGACGATTGAACTGCTCGCCCGCGGAATACCAGCCGCCGTATTTCTTGCCGAGGTACTCGGCGAGGTCGGTCACATCGAGCAGCTTGTCGGGATAGAGATTCGCGTCGTCGTTGGTCGACAGGATGATGTCCGGGCCGGCGCCGGTGTTGGCCGCGACTGCGGCCTTCGGACGGACGTCTTCCCAGCCTTCGTTGTCGACGCGAACCGCAATGCCGGTCTTGTCGGTGAACTTCTTGACGTTGACCATGTAGGCGTCGATGTCGCCCTGCACGAATCGGCTCCAGCGAAGCACGCGCAGCGTCGCACCCTTCTCGGGCTTGAGCGCGAGCGTCTGCGCCGACCCGATGGAGGGAAAGAGCGCTGCGCCGGTGCCGAGCGTCGCGACGGTCGCGACGCCGGCCGAGCCTTCGAGGAAGCGGCGGCGGTTGATTTGCTTGTCGGTCATCGTCATGTCTCCGTTGGAAGTCTGTCTTGAGATGAAGCTACGCGGCGAGCCGCGCGCCGTTGCCGGCATCGAAGAGATGCGCATGCTGCGGGTCGGGAACGAGGTGGATGGTGCTGCCCGGCGCGAAATCGTGACGCTCGCGAAAGACCGCAGAAACGTCGGTCGTGCCATGCCGGCAGGCCACGAAGGTATCGGCGCCGGTCGGCTCGAGAACGACGACGCGCGACGGGATGCCGCCCTCGGCAGCCAGGACGAGATGCTCGGGCCGTGTGCCGAGGACGACGCTCTGCCCGTCGACTCCGCCGGCGTTCACCGGCGCAGCGAGCCGCGTGCCGTCGGACAACTCGAGGCGCGCGCCGGACGCGTCGCGACGCAACGTCGCGGGCAGGAAATTCATCGCCGGCGAGCCGATGAAGCCGGCGACGAAGACGTTGGCGGGATTGTCGTAGAGCTCGAGCGGCGAGCCGATCTGCTCGATCCGGCCGTCCTTCATGACGACGATGCGGTCGCCCATCGTCATCGCCTCGATCTGGTCGTGCGTGACATAGATCGAGGTCGTCTTCAGGCGCTGATGCAGCTCCTTGATCTCGCTGCGCATGGCGACGCGCAGCTTGGCGTCGAGGTTGGAGAGCGGCTCGTCGAAGAGGAAGACCTGCGGATCGCGGACGATGGCGCGACCCATGGCGACCCGCTGCCGCTGGCCGCCCGAAAGCTGGCGCGGATAGCGATCCATCAGGGACGACAGCGCGAGGATCTCGGCGGCACGGCCGACCTTGGCGTCGACCGTCGCCTTGTCCTTCTTCGCCAGCATCAGCGAAAACGCGAGGTTCTGGCGCACCGTCATGTGCGGATAGAGAGCGTAGTTCTGGAAGACCATCGCGATGTCGCGCTCTTTCGGCGGCACGTCGTTGACTCTTCTTGCGCCGATGCGGATCTCGCCCGAGCTGATCTCCTCGAGCCCGGCGATCATGCGCAGCAGCGTCGACTTGCCGCAGCCCGAGGGCCCGACGAGCACGGTGAACGAGCCGTCGGCGATCTCGATGTCGACGCCGTGCAGCACCGCCGTGTTGCCGAAGCTCTTTCGTACCTGCTGGATCGTGACGCTGGCCATTGGCGCTACCGTGAAGGCGACCCTTACCGGGGCTTTGCAAAGTATCTGCACGCGCCCGCGCCTGCGCCATGAGGGCAAACCGGTAGATCGACGAGGGTGCGGATTCGTATGATGACCCGATCCCATGCTGACCCGCGCCAGCGCCGCCGCCCGCGCCGCGATCCCTCCGGTCGCGGTGGCGCCACTCGTCGCCGAGCGGCTCTCCGACCGGCTGGCCGAGCGCCTCGGCAAGGACATTGGCGCCGGCCGGCTTCGCCCCGGCGAGCGGCTGCCCACCGAGCAGCGCCTGGCGCTCGCCCACGGCGTCTCGCGCACCGTCGTCCGCGAGGCCGTGCACCAGCTCAAGTCGCGCGGCCTGCTGCGCTCGCGCCAGGGTTCGGGCGTGTTCGTCACCGCCGCGCCGCCGGGCGAGGCGCTGACGCTCGACCTCAGCGTCATCGGCTCGATCGACGACGTGCTGCGCATCCGCGAAGTGCGTCGCGCGCTCGAAGCCGAGACGGCCGCGCTCGCCGCGCAGCGCGCCACCCGCCTGCAGGTGGCGGCCCTGCGCCGCGCCCTGCGCGCCATCGACCGCAGCGCCGCCGAGCGGCGTGACGGCGTCGAGGAAGACCTCGCCTTCCACCGCCTGGTGGCCGAGGCCGCGGGCAACCCGCACTTCGGCCGGCTACTCGAATTCCTGGAGCAGTACACCGTGGAGGCGATGCGCGTGACGCGGCGCAACGACGCGACGCGCGCCGACTTCGTCGAAGCGGTGCGCGCCGAGCACGGCGCCATTGTCGACGCCATCGCCGCCGGCGACGCCGCGCTGGCACGCCGGCGGGCCGTCCAGCACATGCGCGGCGGCGACCGCCGCATGCGCACCGCCACACCGATCACACCCACCACAAGGACCGCACCGCGATGAAGATTCTGATCACCGGTGGCGGCGGCTTCATCGGCTCGCGGCTGGCACGCGCCCTGCTCGACCGCGGCCGCATCGACGGGCGCGCGATCGAGCGGCTGGTGCTCGCCGACCAAGTCGCGCCGCGCCCGGAGCTGACGAGCGACGCGCGGGTCGAAGCACGCGTCGGCCCGCTCGCCGGCCAGTGCGAGGCTTTCGGCCGCGAAGGCTTCGATGGCGTCTTCCACCTGGCCTCGGCGGTGAGCGGCGAATGCGAAGCCGATTTCGACCTCGGCCTGCGCTCCAACCTCGACACCACGCGCGCCCTGCTCGATGCCCTGCGCGCGGCCACGCTCGCCGGCAAGGCACCGGCCAAGCTCGTCTTCTCGAGCTCGGTCGCGGTGTTCGGCCCCGACCCGTCGAAGCCGCTGCCCGATCTCGTCGGCGACGACACGCTGCCGGCGCCGAAAACCTCCTACGGCACGCACAAGCTGATGTGCGAGCACCTGATCGCCGACTACTCGCGCAAGGGCTTCATCGATGGTCGCTCGGCGCGGCTGATGACGGTCACGGTGCGGCCGGGCCAGCCGAACGGCGCGGCCTCGTCGTTCTTCTCGGGAATCATCCGCGAGCCGCTGGCCGGCGAGGAAGCGATCTGCCCGGTCGCGCCCGAGGTCTCGCATCCGCTGACCTCGGCGGCGCGCACGGTTGAGGGCCTGATCGCCGTCTACGAAGCGAGCGTCGAGGCGCTGGGCGGTCGCCTCGCCCTCAACCTGCCTGCCGTCACGGTGACGGTGGCGCAGATGCTCGACGCGCTCGAAGCCGTCGCCGGCAAAGCGGTGCGCGAGCGTGTCCGCTTCGTGCGCGACGACACCGTCGCCGGCATCGTCGCCAACTGGTCGCGCGGCGCCACCGCCGAGCGCGCTGCCCGGCTCGGCCTGCACGCCGACGCCGACTTCGCGACCATCATTCGCCAATACATCGCCGACTGCCGCGCGGCGCCGAACGGCGCCGCCGCGCTCAAGGGGCTCGCATGACGCTCGGGGGACTCGCATGAACCAGATCGACCTGAAGGGCCGTGTCGCCGTCATCACCGGCGGCGCGCAAGGCATCGGCTACGCCATCGCCGAACGCATGCTCGCTTCGGGCGCGAGCGTCGTGCTCTGGGACGCCGACGCCGGCAAGCTCGCCGAAGCGAAGGCTTCGCTCGACGCCCAGGGCAGCCAGGGCAGCGTCACCACTGACGCCGTCGAGCTGACCGACGAGGCCGCCGTCGAGGCCGCCGCGAAGCGCGCCGTCGCCGGGCTCGGCAAGATCGACATCGTCGTCAACAACGCCGGCATCACCGGCGGCAACGCGGCCACGTGGGAGCTGGCGCCCGACGTGTGGCGGCGCGTGATCGAGGTCAACCTCGTCGCACCGTATCTCGTGTGCCGCGCCGTGGTGCCGCACATGATCGCGGCGAAGTACGGGCGCATCGTCAACATCGCCTCGGTCGCCGGCAAGGAAGGCAACCCCAACGCCTCGCACTACAGCGCGTCGAAAGCCGGCCTGATCGCCCTGACGAAGTCGCTCGGCAAGGAGCTGGCCGGCAAGGGCATCATCGTCAACGCCATCACGCCGGCCGCGGCGAAGACGGCGATGTTCGCGACCATGAAGCAGGAGCACATCGACTACATGCTCT
>DAIMIM010000283.1:0-4666 GCA_036722755.1 Caldimonas sp.
CATCCTGGCCGAGCACGACATCTCGATCGACGCCTTGCTGCAGCGGCCGGCGGAGATCGGCGCGCACGAAGGCGCGGCGCGCACCGACGTGATCATCCTCACGCACGACACCGTCGAAGGGCGGATGAGGAAGGCGATCGCGGCGATGCAGGCGCTGCCAACCGTGCTCGCCGAGATCGTCCGCATCAGGAAGGAAGACCTGGGGTGAAGTACCTCAGCACGCGCGGCGAGCGGGCCGGACGGGGCTTTTGCGACATCCTGCTCGAGGGCCTGGCGCCCGATGGCGGGCTCTATTTGCCGGAGCGCTATCCGCAGGTCGATGCGGCGACGCTGGGCCGCTGGCGCGCGCTGCCCTATGCCGATCTGGCCTTCGAGATCCTCTCGCTCTACATCGACGACATCGCGCCGGCGACGCTGCGCGATCTGCTCCGCGCCACCTACACGGCCGACACCTTCGGCGACACGCGCATCGCGCCGCTGCGGCGGCTCGAGCCGGGCCTGTTCGTCCTCGGCCTGTCGAACGGGCCGACGCTCGCCTTCAAGGACATGGCGATGCAGTTCCTGGGCAATGCCTTCGAGCTCGAGCTGGCGCGGCGCGGCCGGACCATCAACGTCCTCGGCGCCACCTCCGGCGACACGGGCAGCGCCGCCGAGCACGCGCTCAAGGGCAAGCGCGGCGTCCAGGTGTTCATGCTGTCGCCGCTCGGCCGGATGAGCGAGTTCCAGCAGGCGCAGATGTTCAGCCTGCAGGACGCGAACATCCACAACATCGCGATCGACGGCGTCTTCGACGATTGCCAGGATCTCGTCAAGGCGGTCTCGGCCGACCTCGCGTTCAAGCAGCGCTATGCGATCGGCACCGTCAACTCGATCAACTGGGCGCGTCTCGTCGCCCAGGTGGTCTACTACTTCGCAGGCTATCTGCAGGCCAGCGATTCGAACGACGCGCCGGTCGATTTCGCCGTGCCCACGGGCAATTTCGGCAACATCTGCGCCGGACACATCGCCAGGCAGATGGGGCTGCCGATCGGTCGGCTCGTGCTCGCCACCAACGAGAACGACGTGCTCGACGAGTTCTTCCGCACCGGCACCTACCGAACCCGCAGCGCCGCCGAGACGCACGCCACGTCGAGCCCGTCGATGGACATCTCCAAGGCGTCGAACTTCGAGCGGTTCATCTTCGATGCGCTCGGACGCGACGCGACGCGCACGCGCGCGCTGTTCGCCGACGTCGAGACCAGGCACGCCTTTTCTCTGAGCGACGACGAGCGTCGCCGCGTCCAGGGGTTCGGCTTCGTCAGCGCATCGAGCACCGGCGCCGACCGGCTGGCGACGATCCGCGACGTGCACCGGCGCTTCGGCGAGGTGATCGATCCGCACACGGCGGATGCGGTGAAGGTCGGCCGGGAGCAGCGCCGCCCGGGCACGCCGATGGTCATGCTCGAAACGGCCTTGCCGGCCAAGTTCAACGCGACGGTGCGCGAGGCGATCGGTGTCGACGCGCCACGACCGGCGCGCTTCGCTGGCATCGAGACATTGCCACGCCGGGTGAAGACGCTACCCGCCGACCTTGGCCGCCTCGAGGCCTTCATCGCTGAAAATGCCTGAGCGATGCTCAACGGTCCCAACGCCCATTTCGTGCCGACGTTGCTGACGCTCGACGACGCCGTCGCGCGCGTGCTGGCGCGCATCGACACGCCTCTCGCAAGCGCTGCCGAGCAGATCTCGACCTTCGACGCGCTGCACCGCATCCTCGCGGTCGACGTGTCATCGTTGATCGACGTGCCGCCGGCCGACAACAGCGAGATGGACGGCTACGCCATGCGCAGCGCCGACGTGACGCAGCCGGGAACGGTGCTGCCGATCTCGCAGCGCATCCCGGCGGGCGTCGTCGGTGACGCGCTCGAGCCGGCAACGGCGGCGCGCATCTTCACCGGTGCGCAGATTCCTGCCGGCGCCGATGCCGTCGTGATGCAGGAGCAATGCAGCGTGGTCGAGGCGGGCGTTCGCATCGATGTCGTGCCCAGGGCCGGCCTGGCGATTCGCCGCCGCGGCGAAGACGTGCGTCGCGGCTCGGTCGTGCTGCAGGCCGGCCTGCGCCTGTCGCCGCAGGCGCTCGGCATGGCCGCCTCGGTCGGCGCGGCGACGCTGCGGGTCGGCCGGCGGCCTCGCGTGGCGCTCTTTTCCACCGGCGACGAGTTGGCGATGCCGGGCGATGTGCTGAAGCCCGGCGCGATCTACAACTCGAACCGCTTCACCTTGCGCGGCCTGATCGAGTCGTTCGGCGGCATCTGCGACGACATCGGCATCGTCCCCGACCGGCTCGACGCGACGCGGGGTGCGCTCAAGCGCGCCGCCGAGGCCAACGATCTCATCGTCACCTGCGGCGGCGTCTCGGTGGGCGAGGAAGACCATCTGAAGCCTGCCGTCGAGCACGAAGGCAAGCTCGACATGTGGCAGATCGCGATCAAGCCGGGCAAGCCACTGGCGTTCGGCGAGGTCTTCCGCGCCGATGGATCCTCGGCCTGGTTCGTCGGCCTGCCAGGAAATCCCGTGTCCTCGTTCATCACCTTCCTGTTCGCGGTCCGCCCCGTTCTCCTCAAGCTGCAGGGCGCGTCGCCTCTCGCGCCGGCGGCGATCGCCATGCGCGCCGACTTCGCGTGGCCGCGCGCCGATCGCCGCCGCGAGTTCCTGCGCGTGCGCCGCAACGAAGGCGGTGGCCTCGACCTCTTCCCGAACCAGGGCTCCGGCGTCCTCACCTCGACGATCTGGGCCGACGGCGTCGTCGACAACCCGGCCGGGGCGACGATCGCCGCTGGCGACACCGTGCGCTACCTGCCGTTCTCGGAGCTGCTGGCGTGAAGGTGCAGGTCCGCTATTTCGCATCGATCCGCGAAGCGCTCGGCAGCGGCGAGGCGGTCGATGCCGAGCCGGCGGCCGACGTCGCCGCGTTGCGCGCCGCACTGACTGCGCGCGGTGGTCGCTACGTCGACGCGCTCGGCCCCGGCCGCTCCGTGCGCAGCGCCAGAAATCGCGTGCTTTGCGCCGAGAGCACGGCGCTGAGCGACGGCGACGAGGTGGGTTTTTTCCCTCCGGTCACGGGCGGTTGAACGACATGGGCGCCCGCGTCGCGATCCAGCATGGCGACTTCGACGCCGGCGTCGAGATCGGCGCCCTGCGCGAAGGCGACGGTGGCGTCGGCGCCGTCGCAGCGTTCATTGGCACCGTCCGCGATCGCAGCGACGCGGCGCTGGTCGAGTCGATGGAGCTCGAGCACTATCCGGGCATGACGGAAGCGTCGATCGAGGCCATGATCGACGCCGCCTTCGCCCGCTTCTCGATTCGCGGCGCACGCGTCGTGCACCGGATCGGCATGCTGGCCGCGCGCGAGCAGATCGTGCTGGTCGCGGTCTCGTCGGCGCATCGCGGCGAGGCGTTCCAGGCCTGCGAGTTCCTCATGGACTACCTGAAGACGCAAGCGCCGTTCTGGAAGAAGGAAGGCAGCGGCAGCGACGTTCGCTGGGTCGACGCGCGCGTCAGCGATGACGCCGCGCTGGCTCGCTGGGGTATCGAGGCGGCCAATGCTCCGGCATCGCCTGCCGCGCCAGGCAGCGTTGACAGGTCCTAGGCCATGCCGTTCTGGATAAATGTCGTCGCGGTGTCTGTCGGCGCCGTCGTCGGCTCACTGGCGCGGTGGGGCGCGGGTGTCTGGCTCAATGCGCGCTGGTCGGGCTTTCCGCTCGGCACGCTGTTCGTCAACTGCGTCGGCGGCCTCCTCATCGGCATGGCGCTGTTCTGGTTCGAGCGTTCGCCGAACGAGACGCTGCGCCTGCTCGTCGTCACCGGCATGCTCGGCGGCTTCACGACCTTCTCGTCGTTCTCGGTCGAGTCGCTCATCATGCTCCAGCGAGGCGAGCTGTTCCTTGCCTTCACGCACACGATGGCGCACGTCATCGGCTCGCTCGCGGCAGCCGCGATCGGTTTCAAGCTGGCCCAGGCGGTCCTGCTTCGCTAGGTCTTCCCCGAGGGACGCGGCGGTCTCGGATTGGCGTGGTCGGCCGCGCCAAACGGCTTGAAAAGAACTGGCCGGCGCCTCATTTGGCTTCGATCCCGAGGAATCAGACATGCGAATCGACAAACTGACGACGACGTTCCAGGAAGCGCTGGCCGATGCCCAGAGTCTCGCCGTGGCCAAGGACAATCCGTACATCGAACCGGTCCACCTGCTGGCCGCGATGCTGGCGCAGGCCGACGGCCCCAAGGCGTTGCTGGCGCGCGCCGGCGTCAACGTCGGGCGTCTGCAGGCTGCACTCGACGGCGAGATCGCCAAGCTGCCGCAGGTGCAGGGCGGCGAATCGGTGCAGCCCGGACGCGATCTGACGACCTTGCTGCAAGGCGCCGAGAAGCAAGCGTCCAAGCAGGGCGACCAGTTCATCGCCAGCGAGATGTTCCTGCTGGCGGCGGCCGAATCGAAGGGTTCGATCGGCGCCGTCTTGAAGCAGAACGGCGTGACCCGCCAGTCGCTCGAGACGGCGATTGCGGCGGTACGCGGCGGTCAGAAAGTCGACAGTGCCGACTCCGAAGGGCAGCGCGAGGCGCTGAAGAAATACACGCTCGACCTCACCGAGCGGGCGCGCCTCGGCAAGCTCGACCCGGTGATCGGCCG
>DAIMIM010000284.1:0-733 GCA_036722755.1 Caldimonas sp.
GGGCCGCCGTCGCGGATGCCCATCAGGTGCAGCGTCGCGTTGGTGCTCCACGTCAGCAGCTTGATGAACGGGCGCGTCAGCAGCGACAGCCACTCCATCGGCCTGGCGACGAGCCGGGCGATCGTCTCGGGAAACATCAGGCCGATCCGCTTCGGCACCAGCTCGCCGAAGACGATGCTGATGAAGGTGATCGTGACGACGACGACGGCGAGCGAGGTGATGTCGGCGCCGCGCACGCTGATCACGAAGTTCGAGCGCAACCAGAGCGCCAGCGGCCCCGAGAACGCGGCCGCGCCGACGATGCCGTTGAGCAGGCCGATCGAGGTGATGCCGATCTGCACGACCGACAGCCACTTGGTCGGGTTGTCGTGCAGCGCCATGGCGTGGCTCGCACCGGAATCGCCGGCTTCGACCATCACCTGCAGCCGTGCCTTGCGGCTGGCGGTGAGCGCCGTTTCCGACATCGCGAACAACGCGTTGATGAAGATCAGGAAGAGCAGGAGGGCAACGTCCATGCGGCGGGCGCAGCGGTATCGGGCGATGAGCGTAGCAGAATCGTTTCCATGGACTACATGGTCGGTGACGTGCAGGGCTGCGCTAAGGCGCTGGAGCGGCTGCTGGAGGAGATCGGCTTTTCGCCGTCTCGCGACCATCTCTACGTGCTTGGCGATCTCGTCAATCGCGGCCCCGACTCGCTCGGGACGCTGCGCCGGCTGCGCGGGCTGGGCGCGGC
>DAIMIM010000284.1:743-4664 GCA_036722755.1 Caldimonas sp.
CCCTGCCTGCTCGGCAACCACGACTGGCACCTGCTGGCCGTCGCCGCCGGCGTGCGGCCGGCGCACCGCAGCGACACGCTCGACGACATCCTCGAGGCTCCCGACCGCGAGGCATGGCTCGAGTGGCTACGCCAGCGCCGCATGGCGGTCCATGCGCATGGCTGGCTGATGCTTCATGCCGGCGTGGCGCCGCAGTGGGACCTGCCGCAGACCCTGAGCCTGGCAGCGGCGCTTGAGCGGCAGCTGCGCACGGCGCCGCCGCGCGAATTTCTCCAGGCCATGTTCGGCAACGAGCCGGCGCGCTGGAGCGACACGCTCAAGGGCGACGCGCGCCTGCGCTTCACGCTCAACGCCCTGACGCGGATCCGCTTCGTCGATGCAGCGGGCACGCTCGACTTCGCCGCGAAGGACGGCATCGACGCCGCACCGCCGGGATGTTTCCCGTGGTTCGACGCACCGCACCGCAGGACGGCCGCGACGCAGATCGCCTTCGGCCACTGGTCGACGCTCGGCCTGATCGACCGGCCTGCCCTGCTCGGCCTCGACACCGGCTGCGTTTGGGGTGGCACGCTGAGTGCCGTGCGCATCGACGGCGCGCGACGCGAGCTGTTCCAGATCCCCTGCGACCAGGCGCAACGCCCTGGCTGACCTCCCGCATCCTCCCGCCGGGCGCCTGCGTCGCATCGACAAGACGACAGGCAGTCCCACTCCCGAGCCGCGCAGCCTTCGCCTGACCGTGACCGCGAACTTCTGAGCGTCGCACCATTCGGATCGCGGCAGCCCGTGCAGCAAGGCGCCTGTGCCGACGGCATGCAAACGATGCGGTCGTCCTTACCGCGCCGGCTGCGCCGGCGACGGCGTCCGTGGTGCGTGCCAGAATTGCCAACGCGACGTGGCCTGGTGCCCCGCGCGGTGCGGGTTCCGGAGACGTGGCCGAGCGGTTGAAGGCAGCAGTCTTGAAAACTGCCGAGGGGGAAACTCCTTCGTGAGTTCGAATCTCACCGTCTCCACCAGACCGCTCTTCTTGGGCCGTTGTGGCGAAATGCGCTCGAGATCTGCGCGTACTCGATCATGGGTAGCGTTTGGTTCGCGACGTCGCTCTGCCTCAAGTACTCGCCGTCCTCGAGCCGATCTGGAAAACCAGGATCCGGCGAACGTATGAAGGGCCTTCCGACGCTCCAGCACTGGGCCAGGTCCTCGGCAGATTTACAGTGGCTGCCTCGGGAGCGCGCTTTGCTCCGCTGCCTGCGCGCCCGGAGCTGTCCACAGCACACTGCAACGCCATGACTAGAGCTCGCCCGCGCAACGCCCTCCCGGCGGTCGGCCTCGCCGTCGCCGCGGTGGTGGCGCTGGGCGCTTCACTGTGGCGCCCGGCGATCGCCGCCGATGCGCCCCCGGCCGCAGCCAGCACCTTCGACGCCGCTACCGTCGCGAAGGGCGCGCAGCTCGCCGCCGTCGGCAACTGTTCGAGCTGTCACACGACTTCCGACGGCATGCCGTTCGCCGGCGGCGTGCCGCTGGCGACGCCCTTCGGCACCATCCACGGCACCAACATCACGCCCGACCGCGAGACAGGCATCGGCGACTGGTCGCAGCAATCCTTCGCACGCGCCATGCAAGAAGGTATCGCACGCGACGGCAGCCATCTGTATCCGGCGTTCCCGTACGACCACTTCACGCACACCGGCGACGACGACCTGCGCGCGCTCTATGCCTTCGTCATGACCCGCGATCCGGTGCACGCGCCGAATTTGCCGAACGACCTGCGCTTTCCCTTCAGCGTCCGCCCACTGGTCGCCGGCTGGAACTTGCTGTTCCTGCACCGCGCATCGTTCCAGCCCGATGCGGCGCAGAGCGCCGAATGGAATCGTGGCGCCTACCTGGTCGAGTCGCTCGGCCATTGCGGCGGCTGCCACGCTCCGCGCAACGGCTTGGGTGCGGAGAAGAAGAACGCCGGCCTGTCGGGCGGCGAGGCGGAAGGCTGGTACGTGCCGGCGCTCGACCACGCCTCGCCCTCTCCGCTGCCCTGGAGCGTCGACAGCCTGACCATGTATCTGCGCACCGGAATCACCGCCGACCACGCCATGGCCGGCGGTCCGATGCAGGAAGTCGTCACCAGCCTGGCGAACGCGTCGGCCGAGGATGTCCGGGCCATCGCCGTGTACATCGTCGCGAGCATGGGGCCCACCGACGCCGAGCGCACGACACGCGCCGATGGCGCGCAGCGTCGGGCTGCGCAGGCGTCGCTCGATGCGGTCGGGTCTGGAGCGACCGCCGGCGGCGATGCCGCGACGATGCGGCTTGGCGCCACCGTCTACGACGGCGCCTGCGCGCGCTGCCACGATCTCGGCCGCGCGGTCTCGTCGGCAGGCGCCCTTCAGCTGCCGCTCGCCGTTGCCGTCTACGACCCCGATCCGCGCAGCCTGATCCGGATCATCCGCCAGGGCATCGTTCCACCGCAGTCGCAGCGCGGCCGCTGGATGCCGGCCTTCGGTGCCACCCTGACCGACGACCAGCTGACCGCCTTGCTCGGCTATCTGCGCAGCGCGGCAGCCGACGCGCCGCCTTGGCCGGATCTCGCGAAGGTGGTGCGCGACACGAAGGCATCGCCATGATCACATTGCACGTCAACGGCGCGGCCCGGCAGGTCGACGCCGATCCGACGACGCCGCTTCTTTACGTCCTGCGCGACGACCTTCGTCTGAACGGCGCCAAGTTCGGCTGCGGCCTGGGCCAGTGCGGCGCCTGCACGGTGATGATCGGCGGCGAGGCCGCGTTCTCCTGCCTGATGCCGATCTCGCTGGTCCAGGACCGGCCGGTGACGACGGTCGAGGGGCTCGGCACCATCGACAAGCCGGGCGTGGTCCAGCAGGCCTTCATCGACGAGCAGGCGGCGCAGTGCGGCTACTGCATCGCCGGCATGGTGATGCGCGCCCAGGCCCTGCTCGAGCACAAGCCGGATCCGAGCGACGCGGAGATCCGCGCGGCGATGGCGCCGAGCCTGTGCCGATGCGGCACGCACATGCGCATCCTGCGTGCCGTCCGGCGCGCGTCCGACGTGATGCGCGGCGTGCCGGTCGCCGCGCCGGTGCCGTCGCGATGACGCTCGACCGGCGCTCCTTCCTGGCAGGCGGCGGCGGCCTCGTCGTCGCCTTTGCGATCGGGCCGAGGGCGATCGCGCAAGCGCCCGCGAAGCCGCCCGCAGCCGAGCTCCCCGGCAGCCTCAAGACGCAGCCCTTCCTCGATGGCTGGATCCGAGTCGGCAGCGACGGCAACATCACCGTCTTCACGGGCAAGGCCGAGCTCGGCCAAGGCATCAAGACGGCGCTGATCCAGATCGCGGCCGAGGAATTGGTCGTCGCGCCCGGCCGCATCATGCTGGTCACCGCCGACACCGAGCGCACGGCCAACGAGGGCTACACCGCCGGCAGCCATTCGATGCAGGACAGCGGCACCGCCATCCGGCACGCGTCGGCGCAGGTGCGGGCGATCCTGGTCGACCTCGCGGCGGCCAGGCTCGGCGCTGCGGCCGACAGCCTGCACGTGGCCGATGGCCGCATCTCCATCGACGAAGCGCACGGTGTCACGTATGCGGAGCTCGTGACCGGCGACCTGCTGCACGTGCAAGCAGCACCGCAGAGCGCGCTGCGACCACCCGCGCAACATCGAATCGTCGGCAAGTCGATGCCGCGCGTGGACATTCCATCCAAGGTGACCGGCGGCGCTGCCTACGTGCAGGACCTGCGCATCGACGGCATGGTGCACGGCCGCATCGTGCGGGCGCCGGCGCATGCGGCGGTCCTCGCCAGCCTCGACAGCAGCGCCGTCGAGAAGCTGCCCGGCGTGCTGAAGATCGTCCGCGACGGCCGCTTCCTCGGCGTCGTGTGCGAACGCGAATATCAGGCCGTGGTCGCGCAGCGC
>DAIMIM010000285.1:0-4661 GCA_036722755.1 Caldimonas sp.
CTGCGCGACGCGCTCGAAGGCATCCACGACCTGCACGTCTCGAACGGCGTCGTCACGATGTCGAAGAACGACCACCTCGGCCTCGACCAGCGGGCCCGCGTCATCGTCAAGGTCGTCGACGACAAGTGGCAGCTCGATTGAGCTGAGGACGAGAAGCGGTCAGGCGGGGGCGCCGGCGATACGCCGGCAGTGCGCGAATGCGGCCTCGATCAGCCGCTCGTTGGCTTCTGGCGTGCGAAAGCCCGAGTGCGCCGACAGCGTCACATTCGCAAGTGTCGTGAGCACGTGCGCGGGCGGCAGCGGCTCGACGTCGAACACGTCGAGCCCGGCGTGCGCGAGCTGGCCGGAGCGAAGCGCCTCGACCATCGCCGCCTCGTCGACGAGCGCGCCGCGCGCCGTGTTGACGAGGATCGCGCCCGGGCGCATCGCCGCGATCCGCGCGCGCGACAGGAAGCCGCGCGTCTGGTCGTCCAGCAGCAGGTGCATCGAGACCGCATCGCTCTCGGCGAGCAGCCGCTCGATCGTCACGAACTCGACGCCGGCCTGCGTCTTTTGCGTGCGGTTCCAGGCGAGCACGCGCATGCCGATCCCGCGCGCCAGGCGCGCCGTCTCTGCGCCGATGCCGCCGAAGCCGACCAGCCCGAGCGTCTTGCCCGAGAGCTGCGTTCCTTCCTGGCGCAGCCAACGGCCGTCGCGCATCGCGCCGTCCATCGCCGCGAAGCCGCGCGCTGCGGCGAAGAGCAGGCCGATCGCGCATTCGGCGACGGCGGTGTCGCCGTAGCCCTTGATGATGTGCACCGCGATGCCGAGCGTCGCCAGCGCGTCGGGATCCATGTAGCTGCGCGCGCCGGTGCCGAGGAAGACGACGTGCCTCAGGCCGGCGCAACGCCGAGCCACCTCGATGGGCAGCGCGGTGTGGTCGATGACGGCGATCGCGGCACCGCCGAGCGCGGCCGGCAGCGCCTCGGGCACGATGTCGGCGTCGCCGAAGGCGACGTCGAGCCCCGGCGCGTCGCGCGGCCCGATGCGTTCGGCGAGCGACCGCAGTGCGGCGTTGGCATCGACGAAGACGGCGCGCATCGGTCGGCGACGCGTCACCGTGTCTCGGCCATGGCCTCGCCGAGCCGGATCGTGCGGCCCGGCTCCCACGCCGGATTGAAACGGACGCCGGCGCTCTTCTCGAACAGCATGACGACCGTGGAGCCGAGCAGAAAGCGCCCCATCTCCTCGCCTTGCTGCAGCGACGGCGCCGCGTCGGCGTAGTGCCATTCGCGCACCCGCCGTGCCCGCGGCGCATTGATGACGCCATGCCACACCGTGCACATGCTGCCGACGATGGTCGCGCCGACCAGGACCAGCACGAAGCCTCCGACCGCCGCCGAATCGAAGACGCAGACGACGCGCTCGTTGCGCGCGAAGAGACCGGGCACGCCGCGCGCGGTCAGCGGGTTGACCGAGAACAGCGCGCCGGGCACGTGGATCATCCGCGTCAGGACGCCGTCGCACGGCATGTGGATGCGGTGGTAGTCCTTCGGGCTCAGGTAGAGCGTCGCGAAGCTGCCGTCGTGAAAGCGCTGCGCGAGCGCGCTGTCGCCGCCGACCAGCGCGGTCGTCGAATAGCGGTGGCCCTTGGCCTGCAGGATCTGGTCCGCGTCGATCGCGCCGAGCTGGCTGATCGTGCCGTCGACCGGCGAAACGAGCGCGGCCCGGGCGATCGGCCGGGCGCCCGGCTTGAGCGCGCGGGTGAAGAAATCGTTGAAGCTCGCGTAGGCCGTGAGCTCGGGGTTGGCGCACTCGGCCATGTCGACGCCGTACTTGCGCACGAACCAGCGCACCAGCCGCGTCGTCGTCGCGCCGCGGTCGCGCGAGGCGACGCGGCCGGCGAAGGCGGTGAGGCCGCGCTTGGGCAGCACGTATTGCGGCAGGACCTTGCGGCGATCGGACACGAAAAAAAAGCGCCTCGCGAAAGGCGCGAATTCTATCGACGCAGCGGGGACGGCTCGCTCGCTATCCTCGGGCGATGCCTCGCATCGACTTCCACGCCCGCTCCGACGAGGTCGCCCGCGCCTTGATCGGCGCCAGCCTGTTCGTCGACGGCGTCGGCGGCCGCATCGTCGAGACCGAGGCCTACGACGAGAGCGATCCGGCCTCGCACAGCTTCGCCGGACGAACGCTCCGCAACGCCGTCATGTTCGGTGCGCCGGGCCGCGCCTACGTCTATCGCTCGTACGGCATCCACTGGTGTCTCAATGCCGTCTGCATGCCGAGCGGCCACGGCGCCGGGGTGCTGATCCGCGCGCTGGAGCCGACCCACGGGATCGACCGCATGCAGGAACGCCGGGGCCTAGCCGACCCGCGCCTGCTCTGCTCCGGGCCGGGGCGCCTCGGCCAAGCCCTCGGCATCAGCCACGCGCTGAACGGCCTGCGCCTCGACCGCGCGCCGTTTCGGATCGTCGCCAGCCCGGACGCTTCGCTCGCCGTCTCCGCCGGCACGCGGATCGGCATCAGCAAGTCGCGCGAGCTGCCCTGGCGTTTCGTGCTGGCCGGATCCAGGTTCATCAGCAAGCCGATGCGCGAGAATTGATCGGCCTGTTCCTCTGACGATTCCGCTCGACCAACCCGATCCGACGCCATGACCACTGCCGCTCCGACCTCGCTCATGTTCATGATCGGCATCGGCGCGTTGATCGCCTGGCGGATGATGTCGCGGATCCGGCGCATGGTCGGACGGCAGCGGGTCTCGACGGTCCGGCCGTGGATCTCCGTGATCCTGTTCCCGCTGCTGGTGGTCATGCTGGCGGCGCTGGCGCTGGCGCATCCGGCGTCGCTCGCGGCGCTGGCCGGAGGTGCCGCTGCCGGAGCGGTGCTCGGCATCGTCGGGCTGCGCCTGACGCGCTTCGAGTCGGGCCCCGAGGGGCTGTTCTACACGCCGAACCCGTATCTCGGCGTCGCTCTCTCGGTGTTGCTGATTGCCCGGATCGGCTGGCGCTATCTCCAGCTCTACGGCGGCGGCATGCCGATGGACCAGCCGCCCGACTTCGCACGCAGCCCGCTCACGCTCGCCATCTTCGGCCTGCTGGCGGGCTACTACACGGTGTACTCGGGCGGCTTGCTGCGCTGGCAGGCGCGTGCCGCGCGCTCGCCCGCGCCGGCACCGGCACCGGCCGATCCGATTCGATGAACGCAGGCGCCGTGGCCGGCGACGATGCATCGAGCCGCGCCCAGTGCTGCATCGTCGGCGGCGGCCCCGCCGGCATGATGCTCGGCTACTTGCTCGCCCGCGCCGGCGTGACGACGACGGTGCATGAGCGACCGCAGGTTGCCGTTCCGAGCTGCCGTTGCGCTTGCTTTCCACGTTGCGCCCATGGACGGGCAGGTCCGAAGCGTGCATAAAGGAGGATCCTCCGATCCTGACGGGAGAATGCGATGGCTGAGATGAAGATCAATGGCGAGCGCCTGTGGGCCAGCCTGATGGAGATGGCGAAGATCGGCGCGACGCCGAAGGGCGGCGTCTGCCGCCTGGCGCTGACCGACCTCGACAAGCAAGGCCGCGACCTCTTCGTGCGCTGGTGCAAGGAGGCCGGTTGCACGGTCAAGATCGACCGGATGGGCAACATCTTCGCGCGCCGCCCCGGTCGCAACAACGAACTCGCGCCGGTCGGCACCGGCAGCCACCTCGACAGCCAGCCGACCGGCGGGCGCTTCGATGGCGTCTACGGCGTGCTGGCCGGGCTCGAGGTGATCCGCTCGCTCAACGACCATGGCATCGAGACCGAACGCCCGGTCGAGGCCTCCGTCTGGACCAACGAGGAAGGCTCGCGCTTCGCTCCGGCGATGGTCGCGTCGGGCGTCTACGCCGGCGTCTTCACGCTGGAGTACGGCCTCTCGCGCGCCGACGTCGATGGCAAGACGATGGGCGAGGAGCTGAAGCGGATCGGCTACGACGGGAGCGAACCGGTCGGCGGCCGGCCGGTGCACGCGTTCTTCGAGACGCACATCGAGCAGGGGCCGATCCTCGAGCACGAGGGCCAGACGATCGGCGTCGTCACGGACGCGCAGGGCCAGCGCTGGTACGAGCTGGTGCTCACCGGCCAGGATTCGCACGCCGGCCCGACGCCGATGCCGGTGCGCCGCGACGCGCTGCTCGGCGCGGCCAAGGTGATCCAGCTCGTCAACGAGATCGGCCTCAAGCACGCTCCCGCGGCGGTCTCGACCGTCGGCATGCTCAATGTCTTTCCCAACTCGCGCAATGTCATTCCGGGCAAGGTCTTTCTCACGGTCGATTTCCGCTGCCCCGACAACGACGAGCTGACGACGATGGACGCCGAGCTGAAGGTGGGCGTCGCGGCGATTGCCGCCGCCGGCCGGCTCGAGCACGAGCTGACCCAGATCTTCCAGTACGACTGCGTGCACTTCGACGAGAGCTGCGTCGAGATGGTCCGCTCGGGCGCGAAGCGGCTCGGCTACTCGACACGCGAGATCGTCTCCGGCGCCGGCCACGACGCCTGCTACATGTCGAAGGTCACGCCCACCGCAATGATCTTCGTGCCCTGCGTCGGCGGCATCAGCCACAACGAGATCGAGGATGCGAAGCCGGAGTGGATCGAAGCGGGTGGCAACGTGTTGTTCCAGGCGATGCTGGCCAAGGCGAACGAGCTGCC